>NZ_LR134386.1:306666-613333 GCF_900637665.1 Chryseobacterium nakagawai | reverse complement strand
GCTCATTAAAGCTAACAAGATCAACAGAAAAACTTGTTCTAAACTTCAGCTCCGGAAGAAATGTAAACTCCATAAATCCTTTCCCTGAAAAATTATCGATCTTATTTTCATTTTTATCCAATGGTAAACTTGCCGCTAAATTTTGATTCTGAAGTGCCGCAGTAGGTCTGTATCTTCCAAAATCATAAATCTTGTTCCCTTCCGCATCCACTACATAAGATCCATCCGGATTTCTTTCATAATAAGGATAAAAAGACGGAATTGCCCTTGCCGCCTGAATAATATTACTCGCCTTAGAATCTGAAGAACTTGGAGCCTGCTGAATACTGTTCGTGTAACTTAAGTTCGCTCCAACATTCAACCATTTTTTAACTTCAGAATTTATTTTTAATCTCGTACTGTATCTTTTAAACCCAGATTCAATAGCCATTCCTTTATCATCTAGATAACCTAATGAAAAGAAATAATTACTTTTTTCATTTCCCCCGCTGATGTCTAGATCAACCTGATTTCTGGAAGCAACTCTTTGAAGAACATCTCTCCAGTCATCATTCCATAAAGCTCTCGCCCCCGGTAATAATTTCCCGTCTGTTCCCACTGGTTTTGGATAATTAGCTCCATAAGGATTAATTGATAATCCGGTACCAGATACAATATTGTCTGTTGCCATCTGTGCTGCCTGTTGTGCAGAAATCTGACCGGATTGGTATCCGTTTCTCATTGCCTCCCAATACAATTGGAAATATTGATCCGTAGTGACCTGCTCATAATCTTTTACCGCTCTGCCTGAAAACCCCTGGCTGATGTTAAGGTTTACCCTGGCTTCTCCTTTTTTACCGGATTTTGTGGTAATGATAATAATTCCGTTCGCTCCTCTTGAACCATACAAAGCACTTGCCGTAGCATCTTTTAAAACACTGATGGATTCTATATCATTAGGACTGATCGCATTGATGTTTCCGTCAAAAGGAATCCCATCCACAACGTATAAAGGCTCACTGGAAGCACTAACCGAACCTACCCCTCTGATCCTGATCGTAGAAGTAGCTCCAGGCTGTCCTGATGCACCGGTAACCTGAATTCCGGGAACCTGTCCTTCCAATGCTTTGGTAATGTTGGTCACAGGTCTGTTATTGATTTTATCACTGGAAATTGTTGCTACGGAACCGGTGTAGCTATTTCTTTTTGCTTTTCCGTAAGCCACCACAACCACTTCATCAATTTCCTTTTCTTTAAGAGTATCCTTTTTCGGTTTGGAATTTTGCCCGCTTACACTTACAATTCCTAAGAAAAATACAGCAACGGGTGGAATCCAAATTTTAGAATTAAATAGATTTTTATTAATCATAATCAATTTTATTTACCATATATTAAAATTTTGCCCTTTACTGAAAAAACAGCAAAGGGCATCGATAAATACGATAAACCAAATGCTTATTTTTCCTTTAAAGGCTGAATGTAACACCTTACATAACGCAGGTTGTCAAGACTTCGTAGGGTCAGTTCCCTCCATCTTTCTTTATAAGCCGATCGAAATATGGTTGCAAATCTATAAACTTTTAGTCTACAAAACAAGTAGACTTATAAAATTTTCATGATAATTTTTCAAAATTTATTATAATATTTTATTAATACCCACCACTATAAGACCTTAAATAAATTATCATTTTAATAAATATGATAAATATCATTAAATTGTATTTAATGATAAAACCATCTCATAATATCAAAAAAATGGTGCCTAAGCACCATTAAATTAAAATCCCTAAAAACCGTTTTAAATGTAAAATTATTGATTACATTCAAAACTTTTTTTCCACTTTGCTAAAGTATTTCTACTCATTTTAAATTGATTCGCCATTTGAGTATTATTATATCCATGGTCTTTTTGAAAATTTAAAATTTTTATAATAGCAGACTTATCATAAGACTTATGTCTTTGATTAAATTTTTCTGTTTCAATTCCTTCTAATCCGAAGACAATTTCATTAAGCTTAAGAACATCCAATGCCGTCAATCTTTTTTTTTGTAAAATAGGCGCACATATTTCAAGCTTTTGAGGATGCTTCATGGCAATGATATCGGTATAAATTCTTATATAATCAGGACCTTGTTCTATCATATATTCAATGTTTTTAATTTAATATTTCAGTGCATGAGCCAACCATTTATTTTCTAACTATCAAAATGAAAAACCTATTTAAGATTTATCATACTTACTAGCCCATTTATAAAGTGTAGTTTTAGGAATCTTGTATTCCTCTATTACCTGTTGTTTTGTTTTCTGTCCGGTACTGATAAGCTCCAAAACAAAATCTATTACTTCTTTAGTATATACATTCTTCCGAAACTGCGGAAGAGAAGAATCCTTTTTGGGACTAACTGTATTATATCCCATATTGGCTTGCGGTGCAAATATGATGATATGCTGGGTATAGATTCTAAAGAAATCATATTCTAAAAGCTTACTCCATCTCAACAGAACTTCCGTATCCAGACTTTTTTGCATAAACATTTCGTACACTTCATCATCTGTAATATTAAGAAAGTTGCAAACCCGAATCATTGAAATTCCCAAGCTCTCATATCTTTCCTTAATACACGCTCCTATATGAATGTTTTTAAAATCAAATACCATTATTTAAAAATTACATATTGATAAATTAAAAAATCAGGCAGAATTAAGATTCATCATCAAAATATGGAAATTAGCAAGATGAAAAAATCACAATTATAACTGGACGTTCTACCTGATATTCTTTATTTCATTCAGTCCCAAAAATAATATCTTTTTATGTATGACTGCTTTACAACATCATCTTCAAAGACAAGGAGAAGGCATCTGCGGCTTTCAAACATCTTTTGAGGCACAGCATAGCTCCAAATCTCTGAATGCCAATAGTTAAAACCATGTCCTAACATTGAGACGATTTCCTCTTTACTCTTATTAAGAAAAATCTCCGGCTTAATCAGCTGTAAATCCTTATATAAATACTTCATTATATAGTGCATGTTATTAAATCAAACTAAGAAATCATTCCGTCTATCCATCTTCAGGATATTACCTCCTCCTATTGTTGCATAACATGACTGTTCTCCAATATTTAGTTGGGAAGATGGTAGTAGTAGGATTGGTAATTGTAGGTATACTGACACCGTATACCTCAATGTACCCTCTCCAGAATTAAAATTCCCTGAAGAAAGAGTTGCTGTAAGCCCATTCACGGTCCTATGGATTGTGTAGGATAAGTTCCACCACTTTCTCCCAGATAAGGAACATTCATGGTTCCCATATAAGGAGTCCTGGCATTATTAATCCCTACGTGGGAAAATGATACTTCAGAAACAACAACCATTAGTAAATGTATTTTTATTTTAGTTAAAAAATTGATAAGGTATTTCTTAGAGACTCCATAAGTATTAAAAATCATCATTTGTGTTTTTATTTATTGAATGACATTTGTGTTGTTAATTATTGATTTTTGCATTTCATAAAGGATTGATTAGTTTATCTTAATTTCTAAATCATAATTATTTTTTAGCATAATAGTTTACTTGTTAAAAATAACCTCAAAACCATTTTTCTTTTCTTTATTTAAATTTTTGTCATAAATTCGAAAAATATATGTGAAAGAAAAATTCATAAAAACTATTATAATAACCTAAGATTAAAAATTCATTTATAATCAATCATTTTTGATTTTGTAACAAGCTTTTTGCAAAGTTATTCCTCAAGAAGATTCAAAAAAAATCAACTATAAATGATAATCTAGAAATTGACTTAACATTCATAAGGATCTTAAAGCCAAACAATTAAAAGAATGATTTATTAGATTTCATTAACAATTATTATAATATTTAATTTAAATGTCCACATTGAAAATAAAAAAAGACCAGATACATAGGTTAAAACTGGAACTGATGGATAGATATGTGATTCTTATGATTTCTATCTTAGGAGTCTACTCCATCATTTTTATTTTTTTTATACCCGACAAAATTCTATCCTGGTATCTGCCGGCAGGGATCTTATTCTTAGGATCCGGTTATTCATTTGCACGAAAAAGATTTTCTCCCAACCTCATTGTAAATACTTATCTCATACTTGCCCCCATATTCGGTTTTTATCTCATGCTTGCTTTTTGGGAAAATTCTGTAGCCAGCTTCTCATGGTTATTACCCATTCCTTTAGGAGCTTATATTTTTTTTTCTAAAAAAGGCACCATAAAGTATGTTGCCTATACTCTGATCATAATTATTACAGCCAGTATCACCGCTGACAATTTGAAATATGCCTTTCCAAAGCATACTCAAAGGGAGGTCATGTTTACAGACATCAATTTATTTATTTCAAATATTCTGGTCGTATCCTTATTGATTTATTACAAAGACAAAATCAAAAAGCAAGAAATACTGGAACATGCAGATTCACCACCTCTCCCAAAGGCTAAACCTTATGAACCCAAAAGCGCAACAGACATTGCAGATATTGAGGGCATGGAAAAATTATTTGAAAGAATAGAAAAAGCCATGAACCAGGAAATGCTTTTTAAGGATGTTAAATTGAACCTTTCACGATTAAGCGTTGTTCTAGATGTCAACAGTTCTTATATTTCTAAAGCAATTCGATATAAAGGACATTCTAATTTCAACATTTATCTCAATACCTATAGAATCAACTATGTAAAAAAACTTTTAGAAGAAATTGATTTTCAGAAAACCACTCTCATGTATGTCTATACTGAAGCAGGGTTTTCAAATCAATCTACATTCAATAGAGTTTTTAAACAAATTGAGGGAATCACTCCTTCAGAATATATTCAACAGAACTTAAAAATTGATGACAATTAGGATGTATAGTACAGTCCATTTCCCGTCAATTTTTTAAGAAAAATATTACATCATAAAAAGGTGTTGTTTAAAAACAGCCACCTTTTTACGTTCAGATTCTCAAAAATCATTATTTTTTCAGTATCAATTTAGTGATCTCTAAAAATAAATCTGAATTTAGATCATTAAATCACCTATGTGCTTTTATATTTGAAAACAAATTATAATCCCGTTTTATCCAAAGCATATGCAATTACATTATGAATAAATCTCTCCTGAGGAGTATCTATAGCTCCTGTTACAGATGCACGGAAAACTCCTTCATCCCAAAAGAAAATAGCCCTTCCATCCGCTCCTGCAATCCACCCTCCAGCATTATTTGTGGCCTCAGTAGCAAGAAGCCTTGCACCTGCAGGGAGTTGTGACATTAGTATTCTTCCAGCAGTATCAGCACCTGATAATGCAATATCTCTCACATCACCGAAAACACCATTATTTACAACATCATTTGTACTTCTCGCAATAACTGCACCACTACCCACAGTTCCGTTACCTCCAAAAGCCTGAAGCAATCCCGTTCCTACATTTCTGTCAAATAGTAAAAGGGCAACACCACCCCGATCTACATACTCTTTAATCTTCGCAGCATCAGCAGCAGGTAAGTTAGACCCATTCCATCCTGTACATATCATATCAAAGTTGGAAAGTAATTCATCAGCCGTCATGTTTGATAAAGTAGAGGTGATATTCGTAATCTGAATTCCGGAAACTTTATTATATGTTCCGGAAGTTCCATAATTATTGGTGTCAGTAAGTTGAGAATTAAAAGGCATCCCAGCAGGAACAGCCCACTGGGCCATACGCAAAACAGGTGGTCTTCCTTTCCTGTCAGACACACACCGTGACCATCCGTTTAATTTATAAAATCTAATACAATCCAGCGTGGAGTCATATATAATAGTCCCAACAGCAACATTACCTCCCTGAGGGTTAATAATATTATCCATATCTGAATTGGTAGGAATTACCAATCCGGAAGTATTGGTGACAGACTTATTAATATCTAAAGCACCTCTTGGCGTTGTTGTGTCTATGCCCATTTGTCCATACATCTTAAACAATGCACTGCACAAAACAACAATACTAAAAATAATTTTCTTTCTCATTACCTCTTGTTTTTTAATTAAATATAGATGGCAGATTATAATCCAACCCTATCTAAAGTGTATGCTATTACATTGTGCAAGAACTTCTCCTGAGGAGTATCTATTACAGTACCCGCTACATCGGATGAACGAAAAACTCCTTCATCCCAGAAGAAAACAGCTCTTCCACCAGCTCCAGTAATCCACGCCCCTGCATTATTAGTAGCTTCATTAGCAAGTAGCTTACTGCCCGTCGGAAGTTGGGATATTTGTACCCTGCCTGCACTGGCTGCCCCTGTTAATGCTACATTTCTTGCATCTCCAAAAACACCATTATTAATATTGCTCGTTGTGCTATTCCCTGCAAGACCTCCCGTTGTTACATTACCAGTACCTCCAAAAGCTTGAAGTAATGCTGTTCCAATATTATTATCAAGCAATATGATAGCAACACCCCCTCTGTCTACATAACTTTTAATCTTGGCAGCATCAGCAGCACTCATATTAGAAAACCCTGTACAGATAATATCATAATTAGTCAGAAGGTCTTCAACGGTTGCATTTGCCAAAGTAGAGGTAATGTTAGTAAACTGAAATCCGGAAACATTTTTATATGTCCCGGATACACTATAATTATTAATATTATTTAACTGAGAATTAAAAGTAGTCAAACCTGAACTGCCAATAGCAAATGTTGACCAATAAGCAAAACGAACAGTCTCTGGTCTGTTGATCTTATCAGACAAACATCGCGACCATCCATTTGATCTGTAAACCTTGATACAATCCTGAGTAGAGTCATACATCATTGTTGCAAGGGCAACATTTCCTCCCTGAGGATTAACAATATTATCAGTATCTGAATTAGTAGGAAGAACCAATCCAAAAGTATTTGTAGTAGGCTTATTGATATCTAAAGCACCTCTCGGCGTTACCGTACCAATACCCACTTGCCCATATACCAGAAGTAGTGTACTACATAAGACCACAGCAGTCAAAATAATTTTTTTTTTCATTACTTTATATTTATTAATTATAATACAATTGAGAGGAAATCATTGAAATACATCTGGCTATTATAACTTTAGCATCATCAAACCAATTCTCTTTGGTAGTAAATCTTCATTTCAAATCATCAATAAGAAATATTATAAGTATCTTATAATTAAATTAAAACAACTACGCAGAATTAAACCCTGAAAAGGATTTATTATTCACCCAACTTTTAGCTAAAGTCCTATCCCATTTTAATAGAATTTACGCTGTCAATTCATCTTATAGTTTTTACTTTCTAACTACCAAAACAGTTAATATTAATTAAACGTCCAACAATAACTCCACAAAAAAGAATTATTATATGTTCATTAATTTTATATTTTTTCTATAATTTAGTAGACTTGATATATTTTCAATCCAAAGTTTGAGAAGCAAAATAATGTAACTAAATTGGATGAAAAAGAAATTTAATTTTAAGAAACTTCAAGGAATTAATGATAGAGTATTTTCATTATCTTCAACTTTTCAAAGTCCTGGTGCAAAGTTATTATTTACGATGCTAAAAAAAATTAAAGCATAAATGAAAATCTAGAAAATGACTTACAACAAACATATAACCAACTATAAAACAATAAATTAAACAAACCCATTATGAAAAACTGATTACCTGTATAAAATAATTTAATAGCTTCATTAAGTGCAAAAAGAAGACCTGATAAAAGACCTGAAACTAGAATTGATGGATAGATATGTAGCGATTATGATTTTCATATTAGCTATTTATATCTCTATTTTCATATTTTTTATCCCAGACAAAATAATGTCATGGTATTTGGCTTTTGGTTTATTTTCTTTAGGATTTCCTTACATATTAACAAGAAAAAAATATTCACCTGATTTACTGGTCAATTTTTTTTTAATTTGTGTTCCTCTATACAGTGCTTATATTATACTATCCTTTTGGGAGAACTCTGTAGCAAGTTTCTCTATCTTATTGCCCATTCCGTTGGGCGCTTACATATTTTTTTCTAAAAAAGAAGTTATATTATATACCATTTATGTAATACTTACCATTGTTACAGTCAGTATAATGGCTAACAATTTCAATTTTGATCTCCCCAAACATACCCAAGAAGAGGTTAAGTTTAATGACACCCTTCTATTTATTTCCAATATATCAATTGTGTTTTTACTGATCCACTATAAAGATAAAATTAAAAGACTGGAAACATCAGATCAGGTTATTTCACCTTCTTCTACCCTGATTAAAGATGAAAATGAAAGTATAATCAAGACTATACCAGACTCTATAGATATAGAAGCTTTTGAAAAATTATTTGAAAAAATAGAAACAACAATGAATCAGGACATGCTTTTTAAAGATCCAAAGTTTAATCTTTCAATGATGAGTGTTGTTTTGGATGTCAACAGCTCTTATATTTCCAAGGCTATTCGTTATAAAGAATATCCCAACTTCAATACCTATCTTAATAGGTATAGAATTAATTATGTGAAAAAGTTATTCACTGAAACTGATTTCAAAAAAATCACTTTAATGTTTATCTACACTGAAGCCGGGTTTTCGAATCAATCAACCTTTAACAGAGCTTTTAAGCAAATTGAGGGGATTACACCCTCTGAATATATTCAGCAAAACCTGTAATTTGTAACAGATAATAGTCTGTAAAAATATTTATCTTTGGATAAATTCTTTTTATGAAAATTTTAATTATTAATGGTCCTAACCTTAATCTTTTAGGCACCAGAGAACCTGAAGTTTATGGGAGTATTTCTATGGAAGCTTATTTAGAAAATCTAAAAATTGAGTTTCGTTCTCATGAATTAAAATATTATCAATCCAATATTGAAGGCGAGCTTATCAACAGGCTTCAGGAAGATGATTTTGATGCCATTGTGATTAATCCAGGAGCATTTACCCATTATTCTTATGCAATAGCAGATTGTTTAAAGAATATCCAAAAACCAAAGGTAGAAGTTCACATCAGTAACATCTACAAAAGAGAAGAATTTAGACAGAAATCTGTTACAGCAGCCAATACAGATGCGGTTTTATCAGGTTTCGGAATGGATGGATATAGATTGGCCTTATTGAGCCTTAAGTAAATTTTGACCAATTACCGAAATGAATTAGTCAACAATTACATAGACATATTAAAAACCAAAAGAGTCCATCTCACTATCCGTGAAAATGGACTCTTTTATTTTTTTCTTAGCCTCTGTCTAAGAATGATAAGGTTAAAATTTGTATTAGATCTATGTTCATTGTAATTTTCCAGAATTCTATAATTTAACTGTATATTTTCAAAATCTACCTTACATATTCGATCGCTATACTAAATATATTACAAAACATTCTGGCATTAGGACTTTCTGTACAACCTGTTCCTTCATTATAAAATTTATCTGTGGATTCATAATTATAAAATAAATTCACATCGGTATACACTAATAGATTACCATCTATGGTCCCAGCAACTCCACCGGCGCTGTCTTTCATAAATAATTTGGCAGTAGAAGGAAATTGCGTGATTCTTCCCATATAACGGTTAGTCTGTATCCTTGTATTTTCGGTAAGATTCCCAAATACACCACTATTTGGTCCTTGAGAGGTTGTGGTAAAAAAAGATCCTGGTCTTTGAGAATTAATATATTGTACACTGTAACCTATATTAAGTTTATTGATTGGAGTAAGATTTTGATGTTCCGCATCAATAATAAAAAACTTTTTCTTTTCTTGAATCTTCTGTTTCAAAATAGTGATAGCCTGATCCGAGAAATAACTAGTATATACATAACCAATCCAAATAATATCTGAGTTATCGATTGCCTGCGATAATTCAGCAGAGGTTGCAGTCTGGATATTAACAGTATTGAAAATAAAATTTGACATTACCACACTTCCATTGGGCCCAAAGTTACTAGGATTGGTCAACTTAGACCTCGCAACTGACGAATATCTCCCATAAGAATCTGTCGATAAAGTACCATTCCAAGCATCAGGAACTATGGAAAGTACTTTTATTGTCCTTCCAGAAGGCTGATTCGTCACCGTGATATTAAACGTACAACTGTCATTTCCTGAAGGATTAATAATAGAATAGGTATAGGTTCCTGTTTGTAAAGGAGTTCCTTCAGCGGAAAGAATAACATATTGTTCTCCTGTATTCTCAAAATTTCCATCTCCACTAAAACTCAACCCATTGATTGTTGCCGTATTAATTTTATAATTTCCAGGCTTGTTTACGGTTACTTTAATCCTTACAGAACCTGCTGCCGCAGCACCTGCATAAAAGCTTCCGCTGACAACAGGCTCACAATTGATCGTATAAATTGATGAGCCTCCCTGGCACATATTAATCCATTCCAAACTATTCCAAAATTCCAGACAGTGAACGGTTGTATTGTAAATCACCATCCCTTCAGCCTCTACATTTGGAGATTCCGGAGAAAGCAAATCATCTCTTTCCAGAGTTGTCATGCGTGGCGGAAGAAAACCTTTATTTTTAGAAAATACTTCTAGCGCTGATTTAGGGTTTGGTGTAGCAGTATTTATCCCTACCTGGCCATAGATCAATAAGAATGGGGCTATAAAAGCCACCATTTGTAATAATTTGTGTTTCATCATTTTTTTATATTTAATTTGTATTCTTTTGTATCTAAAACAGATAGCTATCCTGACTGGCTTTACGCTATAGCAGGATCTCCATTATTTTAAAATCACACTGTATTCATTTCAAAAGTGGTTATTTTTTTAAACAGTATGTATTAATCACCATTTGTGTTTTTAATATATATAGCAATTGTGTTTATTTTATTAGATTATGGCATAACAAGTTCTTAATACTCTATCCTCAAAATAGATAGGAATATTTTTTACTATAATTTATTCAAGATTAAGAGATTTTCAATTCAAGCTTGAAAAGTAAACGATCTGAATAAATAGAGGTATTTTCCTTTATGATGTAAAAATGATTATAACGAGAAGAAACGAAAAGCCCTTTTCGCCGTTGTCGTACTAATACCAACCTACCCGTGTATCAGAAGCAACGTACTCTATAAAATTAGTAACACTCAAAATATTTTTTTCATTACCTTATATTTACTAAGAACCATTAATTGATAAAATGATCATACACTCAAAGACATCACTCTCAAAATTAAAAAGCCATTAATCATACATTAACGCAGCGTCATTTATAAAAATAAATTTCTCCTTCATAATCATTGACTATTTACTTAAAGCTTATTTTCATATTCATTAATACTTTATCCTTTATTCCAACCTGCTAAAATTATTCGTTAATCTTCTATTGTAAAAGCAGCAAATATTACAATAACTCTACAAAATAGAATTATTATTTGTAACTAAAATAGACAAAAAGAAATTTAATTTTTTTAAAAAATATAAGGAATTAGTGATAGAGTATTTTCATTATTTTCAACTTTTCAAAGCCCTGTTGCAAAGTTATTCTTTACGGTCCTACAAAAAATTAAATCATAAATGAAAATCTAGAAAATGACTTATAACAAGTACATAAAAAGCTATAAAACAGCAAATTAAAAAAATTAATTATGAGAAACTGATTATCCAATATATAATAATTTAATCGCTTCATTAAGTGTAAAAAGGAACAAATAAAAAAACTGAAATTAAAATTGATGGATAGACATCTGGCAATTATGATATCCATATTAGCTATTTATATCACTATTTTCATATTCTTTATCTCAGACAAAATAATGTCATAATATCTAGCGGGTTATCGGTTTATTTTTTTCTTCTAGATTTAATAGATTAAGAGTATTTTTCATTCTGAAAAGTCTATTCTTTTTATGTAATATGGCATCAGCTTAATCCGTAAGATATAAAATAAAAAAAGCCTCATCGTGGATGAGGCTTTCTATTTGTACTCTATCTTATTAGATAGTTTGTTCTTGTAATTGTGGTCCAGAAGGAATTAATCTCTTACCTTCTTCAGTATCACAATACTGTTCGAAGTTTTTGATATATCTTGAAGCAAGATCTTTTGCTTTCTCTTCCCATTCTGAAGCATTTTCATAAGTATCTCTAGGATCTAAAATACCTGTAGATACGTTTGGAAGTTCAGTAGGAATTTCTAAGTTCATGATTGGAACCTGAGTTTTAGGAGCATTATCAATAGATCCGTCAATGATCGCATCAATAATTGCTCTTGTATCTTTTAGAGAAATTCTCTTTCCGGTACCATTCCAACCTGTGTTTACCAAATACGCTTTAGCGCCGTGTTCTTTCATTTTTCCGATCAATGTTTTAGAATACATTGTTGGGTGTAATGTAAGGAACGCTTCACCAAATGCCGGAGAGAAAGATGGCTGAGGCTCAGTAATTCCTCTTTCAGTTCCAGCTAATTTTGAAGTATAACCGCACAGGAAGTGGTATTGAGCTTGATCTTCATTCAGGATAGAAACCGGAGGAAGTACTCCGAATGCATCCGCTGAAAGATAAACGATCTTACTTGCATGACCAGCTTTAGATGGTAATACAATTTTATTAATATGATAGATTGGATAAGAAACTCTTGTATTTTCAGTGATAGATCCATCTGTATAATCTGCTACTCCATTGTGTACTACAACGTTTTCAAGAAGCGCATCTCTTTTTATTGCTCTGAAGATATCCGGTTCTTTCTCTTCTGAAAGGTCAATTACTTTAGCATAACATCCACCTTCATAGTTAAATACTCCATTGTTATCCCATCCGTGCTCATCGTCACCGATAAGGTATCTTTTCGGATCTGCAGATAAAGTAGTTTTTCCTGTTCCGGAAAGACCAAAGAATAGAGCAACATCCCCTTTTTCTCCTACGTTTGCAGAACAGTGCATTGAAGCCATTCCTTTTAATGGAAGGTAATAGTTCATCATAGCAAACATCCCTTTCTTCATTTCACCTCCGTACCAAGTACCTCCGATGATCTGTAGTTTTTCAGTAAGGTTGAACATCACGAAGTTTTCAGAGTTCAATCCCTGAGCTTCCCAGTTAGGGTTAGTTGTTTTAGAACCATTGATTACTGTAAAATCTGGTTCTCCAAAATTTTCAAGCTCGAAGTGAGAAGGACGGATAAACATGTTGGTAACAAAATGCGCCTGCCATGCTACTTCCATAATAAATCTTACCTTAAGTCTTGTATCTGCATTTGTTCCACAGAAAGCATCTACAACATAAATTTTCTTAGCTTCAGAAAGCTGAGTCATCACTAGTTCTTTACAAGACCCGAAAATTTCCTGCGTTGTTGGTAAGTTTACTTTACCATCCCAGAAAATTGTATCTCTTGTAACATCATCCTGAACAATATATCTGTCTTTAGGTGAACGACCTGTGAAAATTCCTGTTTTTACTGATACCGCGCCCGATTCTGTAAGTTCCGCTTTCTCAAACCCCTGATTTTCAGGAGAAACTTCAGCCTGGTATAATTCTTCATACGAAGGGTTACACACTACTTCATAGTTTCCTTTAATCCCTAATTTCTCTAAATCCTGGATGATTTTAGTGTTTTTCATTTTACTTATATTTTCTATTTCTTTATTGACTTCAACAAAAATAATATTAATTATTTGTTAAAGGCGGTTTAAATATACTGATATAAGTCAGAATGGCAAATAAAAAAAAGGAGCTATAAAACACTGATTATAAATCAATTAAATCAGACCATTTAAAAACAGTAGTAAAACCTTTCTCCCAAAAATACTCTTTAAAGCCCCCAAATTTGGCACTCATCACGAAATCTCCGCCCCAAGCACCCAAACTTTTGACAAATACAGGGCAATCTGAGAATATTTTTTCTTTAACTGTAGGAATTTCAATAAAATCGGAAATTTTACGCTCATGAATCATCATTAGTTCAGAAAAGGTTTCCAATTCATTGCATAATAAAACTTTCTTTGTGATATCTGAAAATTCATTAACTAATTCCTGAGACTTCTTTTTTGATTTGTAAAGATTGATTCCTTCACGGCTGTCCTGCTTTTGATTTAAGTGGATAAAAATCAATTCATTTTTAAAGGATGGATTAAAATCTATCTTCTCATACCAGATTTCTGGTTTGCTCTGAAAAAGTACGGCTGATTTTTCTTTTGCAACAGCAATATCATACCCACTGCCGCCTAAACTGATTGTATTTAAATAGAAAGGATCAACTTTAGCCCATTCAGAAAGGTTGTTCATCAATGTTGAACTGCTTCCAAGGCCAAAATCAGCAGGAAACTGAAGATTGGTTTTTAAATGGTAAGTAAAATCGTTTTTGAATTTTGTAGTAGAAAGCTGCTGAACATTCTTTAATGTTTTCAAAATAAATTCAGCGCTAGATGGAATATTGGTTTCAAGAATCTGCCACGTTTTATAATCAATGACAGCTTTTAACCAAGGTTTGTTCTGATGGAGTGCTTCCCAAAGAATCAAAGATCGGTTATCATCTTTTTCATCAAAAAAAAACTCTTGTCCCAGCTTGGTAGGTACCGCTAAGACAAGAGCTCCATCGATTGCGAAATATTCTGAAGTAAGCATAAGCTTGCCCGGTGAAAATATCGCGCTCATATTTTTATTAATTAGATGGCAGAATTAGATTCTACTGATCCGTCAATTTTTTTGATTAGTCCTTGAAGGGTCTTTCCTGGTCCAACTTCTACGAAGTTAGAAGCACCATCTTTAATCATATTCTGTACAGACTGAGTCCATTTTACAGGCCCGGTAAGCTGAGCAATAAGATTTTGCTTAATCTCATCAGGATTTGTTACTGCTGTAGTTGTGATATTCTGATATACAGGAATAGTAGCTTTTCTGAATTTTGTATTTTCGATAGCAGCTGCTAATCTTTCCTGAGCAGGTTGCATCAAGGGTGAATGAAAAGCTCCGTTTACAGGTAGTAATAAAGCTCTTTTAGCTCCTGCTTCCTTCAATTTTACGCAAGCTTCTTCTACTGCAGGAGTTTCTCCAGATATTACCAACTGTCCCGGACAGTTATAGTTTGCCGGAACTACAATTCCACTGATCTGTGCACAGATTTCTTCAACTTTAGCATCTTCAAGACCTAAAATAGCTGCCATTGAACTTGGATTTGCATCACAAGCTTCCTGCATAGCTTTAGCTCTCTCAGAAACCAATTTCAAACCATCATCGAAAGATAGAACACCATTCGCTACCAATGCAGAGAACTCTCCTAAAGAGTGTCCTGCTACCATTTCAGCTCCAAGACCGTTTACGGCTTTTAATGCTGCTACTGAGTGAATAAAAATTGAAGGCTGGGTAACCTCTGTTTTTTTAAGATCCGCATCTGTTCCGTTAAACATAATGGAAAGAATGTCGAAACCTAAAATTTCATTGGCAGATTCCATCAGATCTTTAATATCTTTTCTAGAATCATACAATTCTTTTCCCATTCCTACGAACTGAGAACCCTGCCCTGGAAATACAAGTGCTTTCATGTATTAAATTAAATATTATGCAAATATAACTATAATGTTAACAATATTCTTTTAAACAAAGATAAATCATCTAAGGTACTAACCTGATTACTCTGTAACCGGTGTTTACATAGGCCCCATTTGCCTTAGATTTTACAAACTCAAATTTAGTTGCAAGCTGAGTCTGTACTTTATTCATTTGTTTGAAAATTTCTCCTTTTCTATTTTCTCTTGTCAACATATCATTAACAACATCAAATCCTACGATAGCATATTTTGGTGGAGTCTTACAGTATTTACTTTTATAAGCTGCCAGAATCTCTTTTTCAAAATTACCGTCTGTATTGATTTTTCTGTCCATCAGATATACCAGACTTGCCTGGCTCAAATCATCTACTTTCTTCTCAAAAACCGGAGAGTAGAACATACTGAATGCTTTTACTCCCTGTACTTCTTTAGAAAGGGCAATCACTTTATTAGCAAAAGCTTCTCCCATATCATCATTGGCTAAAATAGCAATAACTGGAGCAGACTGTCCTGTCATCATGTTTTGATCCAACTGGATATCAGCCGGAGAGTTGACAATAACGATGTTAGGATTTTTCACTGCTTTTTCAAGCCCTGTCTTGATGTAGTTTGCATTTTCTTTTTTAGTATCTGCTACTACATATATTTTTTGATCTGAATATACTGCTTTAACTTCTTCTACAATTTTATCTGCATACGTCTGACTATTCGTTTCAACGATAATCAAATTACTATAATTGTATAATTCCGGCGTATTGGCAAAGGGAGCCACAACTGGAATTTTTTGATTTTTAGTAAAATCCAATACATCAATTACGTTGGACTTAAAGAAAGGTCCAATAATAAGATCTGTATTTTCTGGATTGATCTGCGTTAGAGAGTTTTTAAAAGAAGCCTCATTTCCGGAATCTACAATTTTAATATCCAGTTTCTGCCCCCCCTTTGCATTTCTTTCAATAGCAAGTTTTGCTCCTGTCAGGAAATCAAGAGCCATCCCTCTGTATTGTGTTTCGTTAGTACTGTATCCAAAAGGAAGCATCAATACCACGCTTAGGGCATCACCATTTTTCTTAACGTATACCGGATCCTGTTTTTTGATTTTCAAGACCATTCCTGATTTCAACCCTTTTGAAAGATCGGGGTTAAGGGCAATTAATTCATCGATACTTACTCCAAACCTATTTACAATAGAGAATACTGTATCTCCTTGCTGAACGGTATAAGTAACATAGTCATCACCAACCACTACATTATTGGAAACAGGCGTAGATTTCTCGTTGCCTGCATCCATTTTTTCTTTTGAATTGGTTGTTTCAGCTACAGAATTGGTATTTACTTTTTTTATTTTAATGGTATCACCAGGTTTTAATCCTTTTTCTTCTAATCCTGGATTTAAGGTATAAAGATCCTGTTGACTGATCCCAAACTGTTTTGTAATTCTATAATAATTATCTTTAGCCTGAATCACATAGCTTTCTCCTTCTACAGCAGGTGTAGTTGGGGTAGCTACTACTTTTTCAACAGGAGTTTCCACAGTCTTTGCTTCTGTTACAGTTGCTGTAGGCTGATCTCCACCATATTTTTGGATGCTGGTAAGGGGTAATGTAATCTCATCCCCAATCTTCATGTGAGAATCCAATTCAGGATTCAGTCTTCTCAGATCCGTTTCAGAGATTCTATATTGTTTTGTAATGCCATAAATTGTCTGCTTAGGCTGCAAAATAATTTTGCCCACCGCGGTTCCTGCAATTGTACCTGCTTTTTCAGGTGCAACAGTTTTAGGAGCAACCGGAGCTGCTGTTTTTTCTGTCTTTACAGCTAAAACATCTCCAATAGCCAGCTTGCCATCTTTATGTTTAGGGTTTAGTTTCAGCAATTCATCTACAGTCATTCCATACTTCTTTGCAATGTTGTAAGGGTTATCACCTTGTACAACGGTATGCGACTTCTGGGCTGAAACTCCCAAAACTATACATAAACTGGATAGAATAAAAAACCTCTTTATCATATTAGATAATTATAATTTACAAAAATACTTCTTTAAAATTAAATGGCAACAATTATTAATTTGGAATCTTGAACCACCATTTCTTCCAAACAATTTTCAAGCCATGGATAGCCTTCATCTGAAAAGAATACACTAAAGTTGAAAACTCTTTCCTGCCATGTTTTGGAAGGATGTACATCTAAAAACAATCTTTCAAGTCTTTCCAATAATTCATTCTGCTTTATTTTTTCTGCATGAAGAAGACGTTTTTTCATTCTTTTAAATGATTTCAACTGTCTTACCTCTTCTGCTTTCACCATATTTCCAAAGGATTTTTCCGTAGTTTCGGCAGATGCTTTTAATGCAATAAAACTGTTAACCAGTATTTCTTCTTTTGTATTGAGTAATTCTAAAATAGGATTATTATTTAAAATTTTGTGATTGGTAATTACTGTAAAATTCTGGAAGAAATCTTCTATTTTAAGATTCAGTTTTTCAATTTTCCCTAATGTTTTCTCTTTCAGGAAAAGCATAGAATTTCTTGGAATCAGAATTGGGAACGGAATATTTAATTTTGAAAAATAATCTTTCAGTTCCAGCCAATACATAATTTCAGCATTCCCTCCGATATAGGCAAGATTCGGTAATACTTTTTCCTGATAAACCGGACGCATTAAAGCATTCGGGCTGAATTTTTCTGGATAACTTTCAAGCTCAGCAACAATTTCTTCCTCTGTAAACTGAATATCTGTATCTACAACAATGTATTTCTGTCCATTAAAATCTATTCTGTCTCTCGTTTCGGAAAGATAAAAAAGATTAATTTCCCGAGGGTTCACCTGAACCTTACCATATTTTTTAGTCAGGAAATCTACTTTATCCTTTGAACTTTTCTGTAAACTGAAATGAACTAACTCATCTTTAAAGACCTCCTTAATCTGTTCTTTAAGCTCTTTTGAATCTCCATCCAATATCAACAATCCAAATTCAGAAAAAAGACGGTTTACCAAAATCTGGATCGCTTGCGTCAAAGTATTTCCAACCTTATAGGCTTCTTTCAACATTAAGATCAATTCTGTACCAAAAACTGAATCTTTGAATTCTTTTTCAAATTCAGAGATAAAGTAAGTATCATTAATTTTGATTCTGCCTACAGGACCACCGGATTTCTCATTAATTTCATAATAATTATTCTCCGTTTTAAAGTGGTTGATCTCAGCAAAATCATGATCTTCAGAAGCCATCCAATATACTGGAACAAAATTAAAATCTGGAAAATGTTCTTTAAGATAAGCACAGGTTTTAATAGTCTGTAAAATTTTATAGACAAAGAAAACCGGTCCTGAAAACAGATTCAATTGATGTCCCGTTGTAATGGTAAAAGTGTTTGGCAATCTTAGATGTTCAAGATGTTCTCTCTGCTTTGAAGAAAGGGTAAGATCTGACAACTGCTTTTCAAATACATCATATAATATATTCCTCTGTTCTGAAGAAAAAGAATCTTTTTTCAAGTGAATCTGCTCGCTGAAATGCTCTACAGAAAATGTTTTATTTTCAAAACCTTCAATATCATGATTCAAAAAATCTTTTACCAATTGAGGTATGCTTTCTATATCATTAAATGATATTTTATTAATTGTTTTCAACCTGTATCGTTTTTAGTTGAACAAATACCACACAATTCCGATATTCAGTCTGAAATCATACACCGGATAGTGTGGAAATGCATAAGCTTTGTTATTAGAAATAAAGGTTCCTACCTGCTGCCCTTCTATGAAAAAGAACATTTTTTTCACCTTCATATTAACATAAAGATCGGCGATAGGCTGCCCTCCAATAGAAAATGAATTAGTACCGGGAAGAACATATTCATTAAGAACAGGGAAGTATTCTCTAGAATTAAATTTAGAGAAGTAATATACTTTAAGCCCTGCCTGAATTTCTGCAGCCTTTTTAAACGCCTGCGTTTGATAGAAGAAATTTGCTCTTCCCACAAAACTTGGCATTGGCAGCAGATTTTTATTCGTTAATGCATTTTGGAAATGCAGTCTTGTATTCAAATGGAATTTTCCATAGCTGAATGTAGCGTCACCTCCAACCTGAGAAATACTCAATGAATTCTCACTTTGTTTAGGAGCTGCGTTGCTATCAAAATAAGTATAGTTGTCAATTCTGAAATAGTTTGCAAAAAGTTCTGTCTTAAACCATTTCAGATTAATACTCCCTCCAAGCTCCATTACAGATTGGTTCTTGGCATTTTCAAGATAATAATTAAAATTATTATAAACAGAAGTATTCAATAAGTAATTGAATGATGGATAAGCACTCTGAAAGTTCACTTTTGCATTCACAAAATAATCTTTTATTGGCTCAAACTTTAGATTGTTTGTCGTTCTTAAATAGCTTTTAAACTGACTTCCATTTGAAAACTCAAGGAATGAATTCAACTGAACTTTATCCCAAAGTTTTACCTGCAGATTTCCAACGGCTCCGATTCTGTTCTCTTTAAGTTCATTAGGAAAAGGTACCCCATCAAGAGCAACAATATCATTTATTCCAAACTTAATCATCTGGTAACGTACTCCGGCATCTAGCTTAAATTTTTCATTATTAAAAACTAAGCTCAATGTATTACTTAGATTGCTGGAATATTTTTTTGTTGTCAAAGGAAATCCATTAACTAAATCTGCAGCAACCTTATACCAATACCCTTCTAATGCTCCCTGATTATAATAATATTTATTCCCCTGATGAGAGATGGTATGTCTGATGCTAAAAGGGAATTTCTCTGCATTGAATGGAGTAAACTGATGGCTGAGATAATATCTTCTATAAGCAAATTGCGAACTCGTTGACGCCAGATTAACCTGAGCATTCTGTCTGTTTTTATAATTGCTGTCTCCACTTTGGAACAGGTTATCTTCAGTAATCCCTCCACTTTCCTGGTTGTTAACATTCTGATGAAGATAGTGTGCGAAGAGTTCATAGTTTCCGCTTTTCGAAACATAATGTCCGGAAAAAATGGTATTGTTATTTGCAGCAAGGGAGTTTCTGTAAAGCCCCTGTGAACGAAGTCCCATATACTCAATGGAAAAGTTGAATCTTTTTCCAATATTTTGAGTATAAGTAGAGTTCAGCGCAGCTCCATTCCTCATTGCATTATGATAGATAAATGTTGCAGTAGGTGTTTTCACATCGTAATACTTCACATCATTTGCACCCAAAATCATATACGATTTATTGGAAGGCAATAAGGATAAATTCTGCTCTGCATTCACTTCAAATACCAATGGATTAAATCCTGACCCGATATTAGCAGGCTGTATTCTTCCAAAGTTATCGTTATTATTATATTGTGAGAAAATATAAGTTTTATTGGAAGTCATTACCGTATCAAAAACTTTTTTTTCTGAAAACTGAGTCTGATATTGATAATCGTTGATCGTTGGTTTAAAAATTTTTAAGGAATCTTTCTTCCCGGAGTCTATCACCAGAGTATCTTCTGGCTGTTTAGGCTTTTTGGCATCTTCTGTTTTAACAACTTGTGCACTGGCAGCGAAGCCGAAGAAAGTGATTATGAAAAGGATATACTTCATTATTCATTATTGTACAGCAAAAATAAGAAATAATAGTAAATAAAAGAGCCTGCCACATTTCTGCAGCAGGCTTTTACTTTATAGATTCATCCTCTAGGATCTTTAGCAGCGTTATTTATTAATAAAATCAAACAATTTCACTAAATCTTCTTCTTTATTAAAGTTGATCTTATTGGATTTAGCAAAATCCTGAACCTTGTTTTTATCTAAAGAAAGCTGCTCTGCTAATTCATTTACATTTTTAGGAAGTTTATAGAATATACTACCATTTGATACTAAGTAAATATCTTTTTCTTTTGCATAATAATCATTAGCATCTTTACCAAAAGCGTTTGGGCTCTTCTCACCAGGAATAAGTTCTACTTTTTCGCGCTTAAACAACCCATACTTTCCATCTTTTTTACTTAAAAGTACAAGATATCCAAACTTATCATTACCCATATAGGTATAGCGTTTAACAATATAAGTTTTTTTCAATGATGGGAAAGTAATCGTTAAGCCTTCTGTTTTATCAGCATAATAAGTATCTTTCTTATCCAGGTATTCCATTTCATCAGCATATGCATTATAACGAAGGTCTTGTACATTTTTAGAATATCCATCAATAACAACCTTTTCAAAGTTTTTACTATTAGTGTATGGATTTCCATCTATTTTATATTCACCACCTTTCACTCTTTTTCCGCCCAGTGTAAAGATTTTATCACTGGACATAAAAACGTTGTCATTGCCTGTTTGTGCATAGACGCTTAATGTTGCTGACAACAAAAATAGAGATAAACAAAATTTTTTCATATTATATGATATTGATATTTGTAAAGATAATATTTTTCCGAATCAGTTTTTATAAAAAAAACCGCTAATTAGCGGTTTTTTTTATAAAATACTTATTTAATTTCTCAAAAAGCATTATTTAAAATTATCATAACCTTGGTTTGGCTGAACAGCTCCAACATTAGTTTCTGCCAACGGAATAGGGAAGGCATTTAAGAATGGATCTGCACTAGCACCTGTAGGTCTAGGTACAGCATCACCCCATCTTCTAAGATCCCATTGTCTTAATCCTTCACCAAGAAGCTCTCTTGTTCTTTCTTTCTTCAGTTCTGCCATATCTATAGAGCTTACTGCAGCCAATTGTTGGGCAACCGTTTGAATAACATTACCATTAGTATCTTTAATATCTGTCCATCTGTTTCCAACCAATTGTTTATAGTATGCAAGAGCTTTTGCTGGGTTACCTCCGTTTAATTCAGCTTCAATACCATCAAGAAGAATTTCTTCAAAACGTAACATTTTAATATTATCAGCTCCAGCTGAGTTCATATACTTACCTCTAGTTGCACCAGTTCCAGTCAAAAATGACAAGTAATAAGTAGTCCCAGATTTTGTTATAAGATCTCTTCTGACATCATTAGCTTTATATAGAGCATAAGTACTGGCATTCACAACAACATTTGCATATCCATTGTTACTCAATTTATGTCTGTAAGAAGCTGTTCCAAGTGCCCCTGTATTTCCTACTGCCAATTCAAAAATTGAATTAGGAGCAGAACCATTCATTGAAAACGTATACGAACCTTGAAGATTAGCAGTACCCACGACTGAATAAGCACCACCATCAATAATATCACTTGCCAGTTCTCTAACTTTAGCATAATTCCCTTTGTAAAGATAGAATCTAGCCATTAACCCCTTTAAACCATCTATTGATAATTCAGTTCTATTACTAGTACCAGAATCCCAACCACCATGCTCTTCCATAAGCTCTAAAGCTTTAGTAAAGTCAGCTTCAATCTGGGCTTCTGTTTCAGCGATAGTACTTCTTGCCTGCAACGCCTTTGGATCATATTTTAAAGGTAAAACGATTCCTAAGCTTGTTGGAGCTCCTGTATATTTTTGACCATATACACGTAACAAATCAAAAAAGTTTAGAGCTCTTATTGCATAAGCCTGTCCTTGTAAGAAACCAGCATAATCCTTATCATCAGGTTTAAATGAACTAATATCTGTATTAATAACAACATTAGCATTTGCTACAGTCCGATAAATAAAGGTCCAAGTATCTTTTGCATATCCATCAGCTGCAACTTGAGTATAAGCCAAAACATTTTGATAGTAGCCACTTGCACCATTACTCACCATTTCATCAGATCTTATTTCGCCATAAGCCATAAAATCACATCCATAATAGTATTGGCTTCTCATCCCTGAATAAGTTCCTCTAACAAACGATTCTACTTCCTGAACAGTTTTCAAAGGCCCCTGCTCTACTTCCTGAAAGAATTCTCTCTCTACAAAATCATCACTACAAGAGACATTAACTGCCAAAAGTCCTATAGATAACAATGCTACTTTTATAATTCTATTTTTCATTTCTTCTAATTTTTAAAAACTTAAATTAACACCAAATAAGAATGATTTCAATACTGGTAAGTTTAGATCTGTAAATCCAGAAATATTGGTTTCAGGGTCAAACTTAAGATTTTTATCAAATCTATAAGTCCAAGCATTATTAGCCATTACATATACTTGTACTGAACCAAGACCTGATCCCTTAAGGAAATCACTATCGAATGTGTATCCTAATCTTGCATTACTTAAGCGAATGTAATCGGATTTATATAAGAATCTTGTTGACGCTTGGTTTGATCTCTTGTTACCACCAATAATTGGTTTTGGATTAGATGCTCCCGTATTTGTAGGAGTCCAATAATCTCCCATTACATCACCATATCCTGGGTAATTAACAGAATACTGTCCATCAGAGTAAAGGTAGTTAGCCCAGTTATCATAAATTTTACCCCCAAAGCCATAAGTAAACTGTAAATCTAGAGAGAATCCTTTATAAGAAAGGGAAGTATTAGCTCCACCAAATACATTACTTAAGAAAGACCCTTGTACAGCTTGTTGAGCTTTATTATAATCATTAGTCGTTGCACCATCAACTCCATTAATATACCAAAGTGGATCACCATTATTTGGATCTACTCCTGCCCACTTTCTTAAATAGAATGTTCTTACTCCCTCACCAACTCTAACAGTTGTAGTAGCAGCATTAACAGGTTGTCCATATAATTCTGTAATCTCATTGTTCAATGTGGATAAATTAGCCCCAACAGACCAATTAAATTGGTTTCTATCTCCTCTAAAGATATCTCCATTTACAGAAAATTCAAAACCTTTGTTAACCAACGTTCCAATATTATCAACAAGATAGTTGTTTCTATTTGGGTTATTGGTTTCATCAGGATCCATACCCCCCTGAGCTCCAGATAATGGAATATTATAGATTAGATCTTTTGTTTTCTTGTTATAATATTCTGCACTAATTGTTAATCTGTTTTTGAAGAATCCAAAATCAAATCCAACATTGAAAGGGTTTACTGTTTCCCAAGATAAGTTAGGATTGAAAACTCTATTTATAGATGCTGCAGCAAAATCATTATAGTTAGTTGTATAAGAATATGTAGCATAAGGATTAGCTAAAACCTGATTTCCTAGCTTACCATAAGATGCTCTAAATTTCAACATTGAGATTGCATCAATATTTTTAATAACATCAAATCGTGCTACATCTAAACCTACCCCAACAGACCAAAAGTTACCAGCTTTCTTTCCTGGAAGAAACTGCGAAAGGATATCACGTCTGTATGACGCATCTAACATCACTAACTTATCATAGTCATAGTGACCTGTAACAGCGTATCCGTAACGAGATGAAATTTCGTTCTCTCCTTGATATCCAAAAGGAACAATAAAATTAGTTAGAGTCTGTAATGTTGGAGTACCAACAGTAATTCCAGTTGCAGTTAAATATTTATTATCTTTTTTATAGGCTTCCTGGATTAATGAAGCTCCAAAATTATGACGATCAAGTCTATAATTAAAATCTAAGATATTTTGTACGTTGAAATTAAAAAATCGGTTAACACCCGTTTTTTGGTATCCTCCATAATTGGCACCGTCACCGTGTATCGGATTCCAATATGTATCTTCTTCTAAATTAATATATTCAGGAGAGAATACGAATCTGTATGTAAGATTTTTTAAGATTTTATATTCAACATTTAAATTTGCAAAAGCTCTGAATGTGCCTCCACGCACATAATTCAAATCTTGTAAAGCTGCAGAGTTGAAATTTCCATTACTTAATCTTCCTCCATCTCCAAAATTCCAAGTTCCATCAGAATTTCTTATAGGGTCAGTTGGTCTGTTAAAATATTGTGTAAGAATAGGGTTTGAAAACGCACCTCCATTACTTAGTGTACTAATTTTACCATATGAGAACTGGAAATCTGTACTTACTTTAAGTTTATCTGTTGCCTGATATGATAATTTATTTGTAAAAGCAATTCTATTAAAATAAGACCCTCTAACAACACTTTCTTGGTTAAAGTAATTAAAGGATGAGTAATATGTAAATTTATCATTTCCTCCTGACATACTAATATCAAGATTTTGCTGATATCCCTTTTTCTGGGTTGCATTCTGCCAATCTGTAGTTTGATCGCCTGCGCTAAAAACGCCTGCAGCATTAGCACCTACAGCACCAGCAGCAATCTGAGCAGCTGTATATGTCTTATTATCACGGTTTGAATATGCCTGAAGTAAATAAGTTCTCCAATCTGCAGTATTAAAAGAGTCGTGTGGTTTTATTGCTCTGTCATTAAAACCGCTATTGAATGCAACATTGAATTTTGGTTTACCTTTTTTACCACTTTTTGTTGTAATAACAATTACCCCAGCACCAGCATCAGCACCATAAACAGCAGTAGAAACTGCGTCTTTAAGAACTGTTACATTTTCAATATCATCAGGATTCAGACCTGCTAAAGCATTTGAAGTAGTAGTCTGTTTTGATACATCTCCTGAAGAAATCCTTACCCCATCAACAATATAAATAGGTGAAGATACTCCATTAATTGAAGAAATACCACGAACACGAACATTCGTCATACCTCCAGGTTGTCCAGAGGCAGAACCTGTCTGTACCCCAGCAACTCTACCCTGCAACATTTTGTCGACAGAAGCAACAGGAATATCTTCAATTGATTTAGCAGACATGGTACTAACAGACCCTGTCATTTCCTGAATTGTTTTTTTCTGGCCGAACCCAACCATTACAACTTCCTCAATCTGAGTTGCATTAGCCGTATCTTTTTTTGTTGTCTGTGCAAAAGCTGCTTGCCCCAAGAAGAACAATGCTCCAGCACTTAATACACGTAGTTTAACATTCATATTAACAAATTTTAATATATTTTAGAGGCAAATATGTTAATAAATATTAACACTAGCAAATTTTATATGCACAGATAGATCAATTTCATTCACAATACACCAGGAACACCCCCCACAAAACAGAAAGATTCGCAATATTTTCCCACATTTATTTATGAAAATAAAAAATAACCGTTTTAAAATGGGATTTAACAATTAATAATTCGACGTGAAAAAATTTATTTATAATCAATCTAAATTACAAAAGTGCTAATTTTCAGTTAAATAGGCGTTTAAAAGTAAAAAAAATCAATCAGTTTTGACAGGATATAAAGTTTTATACATTTATTTACAGTCCCATCGCTTACCCATATTCTACTAAAAAGATCTAGCAGACAACCTATTGCGTATCCAATACTTCGGTCATTAATAAAAAAAATAATTTTAACATTCAATACATTAGTTTTCAATTCAAACCTATACTAAAATAAATATTTGAAAAAATTACAATGAAAGGAAATCGATAGGTTTAGAAAAAAGAGATTTAAACAAAGTGAATGCAAACAAAAATAAGCCGTCTCATTGAGACGGCTTATTTTATATTCGTATCTGAATATTATTTCAGCTTTTTCTTAACAGCTACTTCTTCGTAAACTTCAAGAATATCTCCGATTTCAATATCGTTATAACCTTTTAAGTTCAGACCACATTCATAACCTTTTGTTACTTCTTTCACATCGTCTTTGAAACGCTTCAAGCTTTCAAGCTCTCCGTCAAATTTCACAATACCGTCTCTTAACAAACGTACTTTCGACTGTCTTGTAACTTTTCCGGTAAGAACCATACATCCTGCAATTGAACCAACCTTAGAAATCTTGAATACCTCACGGATCTCAACATTACCAATTACCTGCTCTTGAATTTCAGGAGAAAGCATTCCCTCCATCGCTTCTTTTACTTCGTCGATTGCTTTATAGATTACAGAATATGTTCTGATCTCAATTTCCTCACGGTCTGCAAGTTCTTTTGCATTAGCACCAGCTCTTACATTAAATCCAATGATAATAGCATCTGATGCTGCTGCTAGGTTGATATCTGATTCTGTAATCTGTCCTACACCTGAGTGAAGAATTTTTACACTGATTTCCTCTGTTGACAATCTTTGTAATTGATCAGAAAGTGCTTCCACAGAACCATCCACGTCACCTTTAAGGATAATATTCAATTCTTTGAATTCTCCTAAAGCAATACGTCTACCCAATTCTTCAAGCGTTGTATGCTTTTTCGTTCTGATAGAAAGTTCTCTCTGAAGCTGCTCTCTCTTGTTAGCGATAGCTTTACCTTCACTTTCGTCAGCATATACTCGGAATTTATCACCAGCTGTTGGTGCTCCATCTAAACCTAGGATTGTTGCAGGGATTGAAGGACCTGCTTCCGCAAGGTTTTTCCCTCTTTCATCAAGTAAGGCTTTTACTTTACCATGATTTTTACCCGCTACTACATAATCTCCTACTCTTAAGGTTCCAGTCTGTACCAACATTGTAGCAACATACCCTCTACCTTTATCAAGAGATGCTTCAATAACAACACCATTTGCAGAACGATCAGGATTTGCTTTTAATTCAAGCATTTCAGCCTGTAATAAAACTTTCTCCAATAATACATCTACATTATTACCAAACTTTGCAGAGATTTCCTGAGCCTGAACATTTCCTCCCCATTCTTCCACTAAAACCGGAGGGTTTAAACCTGAAAGTTGTTGACGAATGTTATCAGGATTTGCATTTGGTTTATCAACTTTGTTAATTGCAATAATCATTGGTACCTGTGCAGCCTGAGCGTGAGCAATAGCTTCTTTCGTTTGTGGCATTACATCATCATCAGCAGCAATTACAATAATTGCAATATCCGTGATCTGAGCACCTCTCGCTCTCATCGCTGTAAACGCTTCGTGACCTGGTGTATCTAAGAAGGTAATTCTCTGACCGTTTTCCAGTTTCACATTATAAGCACCAATGTGCTGAGTAATACCTCCAGATTCACCTGCAATTACGTTAGTTTTTCTCACATAATCCAGTAATGAAGTTTTACCGTGGTCAACGTGTCCCATTACCGTAACTACTGGTGCTCTTGACACCAAGCTTTCTTCAGTATCAATTTCATCTTCTGATTCTGTATCTTCAAGATCTGCATCAGAGAATTCAATCTTATAACCGAATTCATCAGCTACCAACAATAAGGTATCAGCTTCCAGTCTTTGGTTCATGGTAACCATTACCCCAAGTGAGAAACATGCAGAGATTACTTCAGTTGGAGAAACGTTCATTAAGCTCGCTAATTCTCCTACCGTAATAAATTCTGTTACTTTCAGCGTTCTGTCTTGTGCTTCAAGCTCCTGCTGACGCTCATCCTGTTCTCTACGATAAGTTCTCTTATCTTTTCTGTGTTTTGCAGATTTAGATTTACCTCCTTTATTGGTAAGTTTTTCTAAGGTTTCCTTGATCTGGTTTTTAACTTGTTCGTCAGTTAATTCGACTGGCATAACTCTTTGACCAGGTCTGTTGTTTTGACCTCCTTTCTTAAATCCACCACCTTGGCCACCTGGACGGTTTCCACCTTGGTTATTTCCGAAACGGTTTCCGCCTTGACCTTGTGGACGATTTCCTTGTCCACCTTGTCCTTGACGGTTTCCACCTTGTCCACCACCATTATTATTGTGCGGACGGTTTCCACCCTGGCCACCTTGGCCTTGGTTATTATTTCCAGAGTTTTGATTGTTTCCACCTTGGCCTTGGTTATTTGGACCTCCACCTGGCTTTTCAATTCTCTTTCTTTTCTTTTTGGCACCAGCTCCTGGTTTTGGTGCAAACTGAGTTAAATCAATTTTTTCACCTACGATCTTAGGACCGTCCAGTTTCTGATAAACAGTTTCAATTTTTTGAGGTTCCTGAGACTCAGGTTCAGCTTCCACTTTTGGAGCTTCTATTTTTTTCTCTTCTACCACTGGTTTTGGAGTTTCTTTTACAGGTTCAACCGGTTTTGCTTCTTCTTTTTTCTCCTCCATTTTTGGTTTGTCTTTTTTTACAGGTCTATTTCTAGATTCTATCTGAGACAAATCAATTTTATCCAAAACTTTAAATTCCTGCTTTTCAGGAGCTGCTTTTACTTCCGGTTCTTCTTTCACTATTTCTTCTTTCTTTTCTTCCACCGGTGTCGCTACAGGAGCTGCAGGGGTTTCTTCAACTTCAGGTTTAGCAGGTTCTAGATCTATCTTACCTAAAATTTTAGTTTCTGGTTTGTTTGCTTTAGCTCTTATCACTTCAGGGGTTTTCTTTTCTTCAATTTCCAGTTTTTCTTCCGGAACTTTAGTGATCACCACCTCATGGGAAGCTTTTCTTTGTTCGCCATCTTTAGCAAACTCAGCTTCCAATGCAGAATATGCCGATTCTTCCAATTGAGCGTTAGGATTGCCTTCAACCTCGAAACCCTTTGATTGTAAAAATTCTACTAATCTGGACATCGAAATATTGAATTCCTTAACCGCTTTATTTAATCTAATTTTTGGCATCTATATTATTTACTGTTTTTTAATTTTTAAAATTAAAGTATTTCCTTTTTACTGTTTTATTAAGATCTATTTTAAATCTTAATCTTCAAATTCTTCTCTCAGAATACGCTTAACCTCTTCAATTGTTTCTTCTTCAAGGTCAACCATATTTAAAAGACTCTCAGTTTCTTTATCCAATACTGATTTTGCAGTTGTAAGTCCTACTTTCTTAAACTCATCCAAAATCCACTGCTCGATATCGTCATTAAATTCTCTCAATTCAACATCGTCATCCTCACTGGACTCTCTGTAAACATCAATCTCATATCCTGACAACCAAGAAGCCAGTCTAATATTCTGTCCTTGTTTTCCGATTACTTTAGAAATCTCTTCAACAGGAGTGTAAACTAATGCATAGTTCGCATCTTCGTTGATATCAATTTTGTTAACAGTTACATTTCCTAAAGCTCTCTTCACCAAAATCTCAGGGTTTTTAGACCACTGAATAACGTCGATGTTTTCATTTCTCAATTCTCTTACTACTCCATGAATTCTGGATCCTTTAACACCCACACAAGCTCCTACCGGATCAATTCTGTCATCATAAGCATCTACTGCAATCTTTGCCTTTTCGCCAGGAATTCTCACTACTTTTTTCAGCATGATTGTTCCATCCTGGATCTCAGGAATTTCCAGCTCTAATAATTTCTCAAGGAATTTAGGTGCAGTTCTGGAAATAATAATCTGCGGTTTTGAACCTTTAAAATCTACTGTCTCAACAATAGCTCTGATATTCTCACCTTTTTTAAAGAAATCGGATGGGATCTGGTTTTCTTTTGGTAAAATGAATTCGTTTCCTTCGTCATCCAACAAGATTACATGTTTGTGACGGATGTGGTGAATTTCACCTACAACGATTTCACCAATTTTATCTCTAAACTGTTCATACAGCATAGCATTGTTATGCTCTTGAAGTTTTGTAGCCAAAATTTGCTTCAGGGTAAGGATATTCCTTCTTCCCAATTGTGCAACAGGAATTTCCATTGTAAAATCCTCACCCACTTCGAAGGTAGGGTCAATCTTCTTTGCTTCAGAAATTTCAATCTCCAAATCATCATCTTCAGACATTTCGTCCTCTACAATTGTTTTATTCAAAAATATCTGAAAATCTCCTTTATCCGGGTTTACAATCACATCAAAGTGGTCATCTGAATCGAATCTTTTTCTCAAAAGTGTCTTCAGTGAATCCTCAATAATCGCCATAAGATCAATCTTACTGATCCCTTTTTCGTCTTTAAAATCACCAAAGGATTCAATCAACGCTATATTATCCATCTATTCTTTTTTCTTTTTTAAAATTTAATTACTACCAATGCCTTTTTGATCTCCGTGTAAGGAATTTCTTTTTCCTCTTCCACATCCACCTTTCCTTTCCCGATATCCTTCGGTTTACGGTAACGTAAAACAAGAGTGATTTTCTCTTCGTCTACTTTTGACAATTCTCCTTCAATTTTAGAAGAATCCTCCAGCATCACCTCAATCTCTCTTCCTATGTTTTTATTGAACTGTCTTGGTGTTACTAATGGTTCGCTTAATCCTGCAGACATTACCTGAAGGCTAAAGTCATGTTCTTCACGATCCATATTGAATTCTATCGCACGGCTAGCATCAAGGCAGTCCTGCAAAGAAACTCCATTATCACCATCTAAAATCACTGTAACATCATCCCCAGCAGAAATTTTAAGATCAATAAGAAAAAGATCTTTTCTGGTCTCAAGGAATTCATTTAATAATTCTTCAATTCTTTTTTTAAACTCCATACATTCTTTTATGTTGATTTACAGTACGAAAAAAGGCTTTCTTGCGAAGCCTTCTCATTTTTTCCGTAAATCCATTGCAAATATACGCTTTTTTTCTAAAAATGCAAAATTATCTTATTATCAAGCAAATAGAACGAAATTCATTTACATTAAATTAAAGAAGCAAATGAAGGTATTTTTATTATTTTTGTCTTTGAATTTTAAAAACAAAAACATTTTGAATATAACAATTGTAGGAACAGGCTACGTAGGATTAGTTACAGGAACTACTCTTGCAGAACTTGGCAATTCAGTATACTGTGTTGATATTGATGAAAAAAAAGTAGAAGGTATGAAAAACGGCATCGTTCCCATCTATGAGCCGAACCTTGAAGAGATGTTTCTTAGAAATATCCAATCTGAAAGATTATTTTTCACGACCAACTTAAAAGAAGCTTTAGACAAAAGTGAAGTAATCTATTTAGCATTACCTACTCCTCCCGGAGAAGATGGCTCAGCGGATCTTTCTTATGTATTGAAGGTAGCAAATGATATTGGAGAACAGATGACCGAGTATAAAGTTGTTGTTAATAAGAGCACTGTTCCTGTAGGCACAGCAGACAGAGTAAGAGAAACCATATCTTCTAAAACGAACATTCCTTTTGATGTTGTTTCCAATCCTGAATTTTTAAGAGAAGGGTTTGCTGTTGAAGATTCCATGAATCCGGCAAGAGTAGTTGTAGGAGCAAGTTCTGAAAGAGCTAAAGATATTATGGCTAAAATTTATCAGCCATTTACCAATACGGGTATCCCAATTATTTTCATGGATGAAAAATCATCTGAACTTACAAAATATGCAGCCAATTCATTCCTGGCTGTAAAGATTACCTTTATGAATGAAATTGCAAACTACTGTGAAAAAGTAGGAGCTGATGTAGATAAGGTAAGATTAGGGATGGGTAGCGATGACAGAATTGGACACAGATTCCTGTTCCCTGGCATCGGATACGGCGGAAGCTGTTTCCCTAAAGACGTAAAAGCACTTATAAAATCAGGAAAACAGGAAGATTTCAACTTCCAGATTCTGGAAGCTACAGAAAACGTAAATACTTCCCAGAAGGTCATTCTTGTTTCAGAAATTGAAAAATACTTTGGTGGAAATATAGAAGGAAAAAAGATTGCTATGTGGGGGCTTGCTTTCAAAGCCAATACGGATGACATCAGAGAAGCTTCTTCTTTAGACAACATTGCTCTTTTATTAGAAAAAGGCGCAATAATTGTAGCCTATGATGCAGTTGCTGAAACGAATGTTCAAAAATTATTGGGAGACAAAATTCAATATGCTAAAGGAATGTATGATGCCTTGGAAGATGTAGATGCCTTATTTATTGCTACGGAATGGCCAGAGTTTAAGAATCCTAATTTTGACCTTATGGCTAAGAAAATGAAAAATAAGGTTATTTTTGACGGAAGGAATATGTATCCGCTTGAAATCCCACAGCAAAAAGGATTTTATTATAAAAGTATAGGCAGAAAAACAATTACAAAATAAAGAAATGAAAAATATCATTATTACAGGAGGAGCGGGATTTATTGGATCTCATGTTGTAAGAGAATTTGTAAAAAACAATCCGGAAAGTTTGATTATCAACCTTGATGCACTTACTTATGCCGGAAATTTAGAAAACCTGAAGGACATTGAAAATGAACCTAATTATGTTTTCGAAAAAGCAGACATTACAAAACCTGAAGAACTAAGAAAGGTTTTTGAAAAATATAATCCAGATGCAGTGGTACACTTAGCTGCAGAAAGTCATGTTGACAGAAGTATCACCGATCCAATGGCGTTCATCAACACAAATGTAAACGGAACAGCCAATCTCCTTAATCTTTGTAAAGAATTCTGGACCTTAAATCCGGATCATACCCATGGCAGATTCCCGGATGAAAAAAGAACAAACTTATTCTATCATGTGTCCACTGATGAAGTATATGGAAGCTTAGGGGAAACAGGATTCTTCCTTGAAACCACTTCTTATGATCCACAATCTCCCTACTCTGCATCAAAAGCTGCTTCAGACCACCTGGTAAGAGCTTATGGAAACACTTATGGAATGCCGTTTATTGTCTCCAATTGTTCAAACAACTATGGACCCAACCATTTCCCGGAAAAATTAATACCTCTTTGTATCTCCAATATCATTAACGAAAAACCTTTACCTATTTATGGGGACGGAAAGTATACAAGAGACTGGTTATTTGTAATTGATCATGCAAGGGCTATTCACCAGATATTCAATGAAGCTAAAACGGGTGAAACATACAATATTGGCGGATTCAACGAATGGCAGAATATTGACCTGGTAAAAGAACTGATTAAGCAAATGGATGCTAAATTAGGAAAACCAGAAGGGCATTCTGAAAAACTAATCACTTTTGTAAAAGATAGACCGGGACACGATAAACGTTATGCTATTGATGCCAATAAATTAAACAAAGATTTGGGCTGGAAACCATCCGTAACATTTGAAGAAGGATTAGGAAAGACCATCGATTGGTATCTTGAAAATAAAGAATGGCTGGAAAACGTTACCAGCGGAGATTATCAGAAATATTACGAAAACCAGTATAATTAAGATTGAGTAAGATTGAAGAAACATATTTTATTGCTTCTTAAATTAGACCTTATTTAATCAAAAGAGCAGGCTCTACTTCCCTAGAATAGAGAATATCAAATAATAAAAAGATGAAAGGAATAATATTAGCCGGAGGTTCCGGAACAAGACTTTACCCTCTAACAATTGCCGTAAGCAAGCAATTAATGCCTGTTTATGATAAACCTATGATTTACTATCCGCTATCCACCCTTCTTCTGGCTGGAATTAAGGATATATTAATCATTACGACTCCACATGATCAAGCCGGGTTCATTAAACTTTTAGGTGATGGATCTCAAATTGGCTGTAATATAGAATATGTTGTACAGCCAAGTCCGGATGGACTGGCACAAGCCTTTATTCTGGGCGATCAGTTTATTGGTAATGATCCTGCAGCTCTTGTTTTAGGAGATAATATCTTCTATGGTTCTGAAATGGGGACTTTATTAAAAAACAAAACCAATCCGGATGGGGGTGTTGTTTTTGCTTACCACGTTGCAGACCCTGAAAGATATGGTGTCGTAGAATTTGATGACAATTTCAAAGCAGTTTCTATTGAAGAGAAACCTTTGAAACCTAAATCTAATTATGCAGTACCTGGTCTATATTTTTACGACAACAACGTTGTGGAGATTGCTAAAAACATCCAGCCTTCTGCAAGAGGAGAATTGGAAATCACTGATATTAACAATGTTTACCTTAAAAATGAAAAACTTGAAGTAGGGGTTCTGGACAGAGGTACAGCATGGCTGGATACAGGAACTTTTGATTCCCTTCATGATGCTTCGGAATTCGTAAGTGTTATTGAAAAAAGACAAGGTTTCAAGATTGGATGTATTGAGGAAATTGCTTTCAGAAATAAATTCATCAACGAAGAAAAATTACTGGAAACAGCAGTAAAATATGGTAAAAGTGGTTATGGTCAGTATTTAAAACAACTTGTTGGTCAGTAATCATATAATATAATTTATAAACTTTACAAACTATTGGCTTATAGCCAATAGTTTTTGTAATTAATAACGAAGATCAGTTCAGGAATAAGGATAAAAGTAGATAATACCACAGTAGACCTTTTTTACCTGAAAAGTTCTCATGAAATAATTGTGATGAGTAATCGTTTTATGATTATTGGACGTAGAGAAAAAGGCAACTATTCTATGAGTTTTGAAGTCAATGGAATCAAAAATCACCTGGTGTAATTTTCCTTGCTGTTCAGAAATCAAAAAGTTATACCTTTTCCGTGCTTATCATTCAAAATAATTAATCATGCTTTTAAATATTATCTTTTCATATAACCGTGCCATGCAGGTAGATTACTTGTTGAGTACCATTTTAAAAAGAATCAAAATAGATGATTATGAAACGGTAGTTTTATACCATACCACCGGCAATCATCATTTAGGCTACAAAAAATTAATTGAAAAATATAAAAACTATCCCAATATCCGCTTTGAAGAAAGAAAAGAAATATGGTTTGATCCTGCTTTTTTCAGAACGCTGACCAACAAAAAAAATATAAAATTCTTTCTTGAGAAAAACCTAAAGAGTAAACAAGGGGATAATTTTAAAGGATTACTTCAGGGTCTTTTGCGAAAAAGCCGACATGAACTCATTATGTTTAACACTGATGACGGTGTTTTTTATAATGATGTCTTTCTTGATGAAAATATTCTTTCTGAATTTAAAAAAGATCCCGAAAACTCGTCCTACAGGATGTATGTAGGTGATAATATTGAAGGATTCCCTGATTATATTCAGAAAAAGGACAATTATTATGAATGGGATTATTATGCTGATAAAAACATTACGCACTGGTCCTACCCTTTTTCAGTTGATGGAACTATTTACAATACCAAACACCTGCTAAAGGTTTTAGAAAAAATACCTTATCATAATCCAATCACTCTGGAAGAAAATGTGTTTCGATATGCATTGCAACATCAACTTTTCAGAAAAGGGATGGGGCCGTTACAATCCAAATTGGTAGGAACAACCTTAAATCGGGTTTCTGTGGAAACATTTAACCCAACGATCAACATCAGCGTGGATGAATTAAATGAAAAATTCATCGAAGGATATACTCTTCATCTCGGGCTTCCCGATCATATTGATGTCGTCAATATTGTTCCATTCGAAGTAAGTGTAGTAAAAGAAGACAAAAAAGAACTTTTATATTCTTTAGATGATGATGGCAAGAAAATACAAAATTCTTATGGAATTGAAGGGACTAAAAACGAGCCCTAATAGATATACAAATTAAATGATTATGACTCCGCATATTATAGATTTTTCAAAGATCGGATCTCCGGAATTAGGATATATTACTGTAGCAGAAACTCAAAAAAATATTCCTTTTCCCATCAATAGAGTTTACTGGACTTATTTTACGCCTCAAGATGTAATCCGTGGAGGACATGCCCATAAGAAACTACAGCAAGTGATCTTTGCCGTTTCAGGAACAATAGAATTCAACACTAAGGACCTGGATGGCAATGAGGCAACATTCGTTTTAGACAACCCTTCCAAGGGACTTTATATTCCGGAATTAATCTGGAGAGATATTAAGTTCAGCCACAGTGCAGTACTTTTATGCCTTGCTTCTGAACATTATGACGAGCATGATTATTTCAGAGATTTTGAAGAGTTTAAAAATTACAAAAAATGATACACCCTTTAGCTGACGTACAGTCTCAAAATATAGGCGAAGGAACTTCGGTATGGCAATTCTGTGTCATTTTAAAAGGTGCCAAAATCGGAAGTGGATGCAATATCAACTGCCAGGTCCTTATAGAAAATGAGGTTACTATTGGAGATAATGTCACCATTAAACCCGGAGTTCAAATTTGGGATGGGGTAGATCTTGAAGACAATGTATTCATCGGACCTAATGTAACTTTTACCAACGACCTATTTCCAAAATCTAAAAATAAAAATTTCACATTAGAAAAAACTTTGGTAAAAAAAGGAGCTTCGATTGGTGCCAATGCGACTATTTTAGCTGGAGTTACGATAGGTGAAAATGCATTAATTGGTGCAGGCAGCGTAGTGACCAAAAATGTTCCCGATAATGAAATATGGGTGGGAAACCCTGCAAAATTTTTAAAGAATAATAACAATGATAAAGTTTCTTGATTTACAAAAAGTTAATCTCAAATACCAACAGGAAATAGAAAGTGCCTTATTACAGACATTCAGATCAGGATGGTATCTTTTAGGAGAAAAAACCAAAGCTTTTGAAACTAATTTGGCACAATATATCGGATCAAAACATGCTATTGGGGTAGCCAACGGATTGGATGCTTTACGCCTTATTCTTCGTGCTTACATAGAATTAGGCATCATGAAAGCAGGAGATGAAATCCTTGTTCCTTCCAACACTTACATCGCTTCTATACTAGCTGTTTCTGATAACGGATTAATACCTGTATTAATAGAACCGGAACTCAATACCTATAATATTGATATTGCTAAAATTGAAGAAAAAATCACCCAAAAAACAAAAGGAATTCTTATTGTTCACCTTCAGGGAAGAATTGTTTTCTCAGATCAGCTTAAAGAAATTGCTCAGAAATACCATTTAAAAATCATTGAAGACAACGCCCAGGCCATAGGAGCAGAGTGGAATGGCATAAAATCCGGAAATCTTGGAGATGCTGCCGGATTCAGCTTTTATCCGGGAAAAAACTTAGGAGCTTTAGGAGATGCAGGGGCTGTAACAACTAATGATGATGAGCTAGCCAAAGCTATCAGAGCATTGGCTAATTATGGTTCCAATCAAAAATATGTAAACATTTATCAGGGATTAAATTCCAGACTCGATGAACTTCAGTCAGCAGTGTTAGACATCAAGCTGAAATATATTGATGATGAAAACAATGCAAGGAGATTTATCGCAAAAAGATTTATCGAAGAAATCAACAATCCTGCGATCATCCTTCCTGAGTATCCCGAAAATGAAAATGAGCATGTATGGCATGTTTTCGTAATCAGGACCCAAAGAAGAGATGAGCTTCAGGCTTATCTTACAGAACATGGAATACAAACCATTATCCACTATCCTATCCCTCCTCATCATCAGGAAGCGTACAAAGAGTGGAAAGATCTTTCTTTTCCTATAAGCGAAAAAATACATACAGAAGTGTTAAGTCTGCCAATTTCATCTGTTTTAGAAGAAGAGGAAGTACAGGCAATTATTAAAACGGTAAACGAATTTTAAATGGACCAACCCTTAGTAACAGTTGTTGTAGTTTCTTATAATCAATCACAGTTTATAAAGGAAAATCTAGATAGTATAAAAAATCAAACTTACAAAAACATTCAGTTAATTGTAGGTGATGATGCGTCTCCGGATCATTCAGTAGAAGTTTTTGAACAATGGCTACAGGAAAATAATTATTCTGCAGCAAAAAACTTCCATACTAAAAATACAGGTTTACCCACAATGCTTAATGAGTGCCTTGATTTGGCTAAAGGGAAATATATAAAAATCATTGCTGCAGACGATTTCCTACACCCTGAATCCCTTGAAAAATCAGTATATATCCTTGAAAAACTGGGAAATGAATATGGAATGTCTTTTTCTCATACCCATGCTGTAAATAACGACAGCCAGATTATTGAGGATATTGCTGACTATGATGCATTGGGAAATATAGATCCTTATATTTTCAGAGAAGAACTATTAAAAGGAAATAGAATTGCAGCGCTCACCGTCTTATTAAGAACAGACGTTGTAAGGGAAACCGGAAAATATGATTCACAGTTTATTATAGAAGATTATTATCGATGGCTCAAGGTCAGTCAAAAATATTTAATTGCTTATATTCCTGAAAAGCTGGCATATTACAGGCTTCATGCTGACAATATTTCAAAAGTAAAGGCAGACAGAATCGAAATGGAGGCAGCTACACTTCAGATGATGTTTGATAAAAAAGGAGTTTCGAGAGGAAGCATCAATCATATTACTCAAAAATTATATCAATCTGGAACTCAACTCCCTGAGGAATATATCAACGCTTATCATGCTTATCCGTTTCGGTCAAAAAAACTGGACTTTGCAATAAAAAAGAATCTTCCTGTTTCTTTGTATAAGATTTTAAAGAAAGTTATGTAAGATCAATTCTTTAATCTCAACCATACTTTCTTTTTGTTATCTATGTAACGGATATAAGAACTGAGGTATGACGCATTGGAAGATGTAAATACTTTATATGTATTACTGCAGAATAATCTGGTTCAAAAATTTAAACTTTGAACTGATAGTAAGGAAAATAAGGTTATTTTTGACAAAGGGAATATCTATTCATTTGAAATCCCGGGATAAAAAAAATTTCATTATAAAAGTATAAGTAGAAAAACAATTACAAAATAAGAAATGGAAAATATCATGATTACAGGCATAGCAGAATTCATTGAATCCTATATTGTAGAAGAATTTATAAAAAATCATTCGGAAAATATAACCATTAATCCTGAGATGTCTGCCTATACTGAGTATTTATAAACTTTGCAAAATAATTACATTATAGAGTCAATAATTTTTATACATAATAACAACACCAATATATTAGTTATTATTTTTAGTTTTATATAATCAATAATTTACAGACTAAAAAAATGGTAAAAATTAATTATTATAAATTTGTTAAAACTTACACAGATGAATGAACCACAACAAAAGTGGACGGAAACCATTGAAGCAGACCATTCTTTATTTAATCTAAAACTAAAAGAAGTTTGGCACTACAAAGATTTAATTTACATGTTTGTAAAGAGAGACTTCATATCCAGTTTCAAGCAAACCATTTTAGGACCAATCTGGTTTTTTATAAATCCCATCTTTACAACGATTACTTACCTAATTATTTTTGGGAGATTTGCTAAGTTACCTACAGATGGAGCTCCCGGTATCATATTTTATCTCTCCGGAGTTACTTTATGGAATTATTTTTCAGGCGCATTGCTGGGAACTACTGCGACTTTTACAGGAAACGCCAATATCTTTGGTAAAGTATACTTCCCAAGATTAGTAACTCCCATTTCAATTGTCATTTCAAACCTGATGCGTTTAAGTGTTCAGTTTATCCTGTTTCTTATGGTATGGGCATACTATCTTGTTAATCATGAGGTTTCTCCTAACTGGTGGATCCTGGCAACTCCATTTTTATTAGTTCTGATGGCCCTTTTTGCACTTGGGGTTGGAATGATATTTTCTGCACTTACCACAAAATATAAGGATTTAAGTATGCTTTTAGCATTCGGTATCAGTTTATATATGTATGCTACACCGGTTATTTATCCTGTATCAATGCTTCCGGGATATTTCAAAAAGTTAGCAAAATTTAATCCATTGACAGGTATTTTTGAATGCTTCAAATATGGCTGGCTGGGCGTGGGAGATTTTTCTCCGGTTATGCTGGTTGCCAGTACTGTGATTATCTTACTTCTTCTTATGGTTGGAGTGGTTACTTTTAACAAGGTTGAAAAAACCTTTATGGACACAGTATAAAAACTATAGCATTGGATATAAAAACACTTGAGTAAAAATTTAAATCACAAAAACATGTTAGCTTTAAAAGCAGAAAATATATCAAAACAATATCGTCTTGGAGAAGTGGGAACCGGGACTTTATCCCATGACCTCAACAGATTTTGGCATAAAGTAAGAGGTAAGGAAAATCCTTATCTAAAAATTGGTGAAGCCAATGACAGAACAACCAAAGGTGAATCTGATTATGTATGGTCCCTCCGTGATATCAATTTTGAGATTAACCAGGGAGATGCTGTCGGGATCATAGGGAGAAACGGAGCTGGAAAATCTACTCTTCTCAAACTTTTAAGTAAAGTAACAAAACCTACCACTGGAAAAATTTATACCAATGGAAGAATTGCATCTTTATTAGAAGTGGGAACCGGATTTCACCCGGAAATGACCGGTCGTGAGAATGTGTTCTTGAATGGCGCTATTCTTGGGATGACCAAAAAAGAAATCAAGCGTAAGTTTGATGAAATTGTAGATTTCTCAGGAGTTGAAAGATATATAGATACCCCTGTAAAAAGATATTCTTCCGGAATGTATGTGCGTCTTGCTTTTGCTGTTGCCGCTCACCTGGAATCTGAAATATTAGTCGTTGACGAAGTTTTAGCCGTAGGTGATGCTGAATTTCAGAAGAAATGTTTGGGGAAAATGGGAGATGTTACCAAAGGAGAAGGCCGAACTATTTTGTTTGTAAGTCATAATATGGCTGCTGTAAAAACTCTTTGTAACAACGGTATCTTATTAGAGAAAGGAATGGTAAAATATTCAGGGAATATCGATAAATGTGTAAGCTATTATCTCGGAAATTCCAAAGAAAATGAATATATAAAAACCTTTGATATTGGAAGCGAGAACGTAAGAATCCAAAGAGTTACCGTGAAAAACGCTGGCTCAGATGATTTTAAGAATTTATATGAAAACCAGGCAATAGAATTAATCACAGATATTAATGTTCTTTCAAATAATCCGGGAAGATATCATTTGACCTATGTTTTGAATAATGAACAGGGAGAACCTCTTTTTTCTCTTTCTCATTTTGAACAATTTGGACTAAAACCCGGACATAATAAAATAAAATGCACTTTCCCGGCAAAATATTTTCAGTCAGGTAACTATTATTTGAGTTTATACATTATTGAAGATGCTTTAAGAGCAGATTTTATTGAATCTGATATATTTACATTTATCGTTGAAGATACTCCAAGGGAACTAGGTGACTGGATGGGTCGTGAACCTGGATATATTCGCCCGACCTTCAACTGGACCTTAGATTAAAATTAAAAAGATGAAAGATTTATTACAAAAAATAGCCAACAAAGTAGGCTATACAATCATTAAGAACGACACTTATGATAGTATGGTCCAAAGAAGTAAAAAAGCAGCAGTTGCAAACGAAAAAAATGACCTGCTGAATAAATTTTATGCAACCCTGAAAGCATTAAACTTTCAGCCTAATTTTATTGTTGATATTGGGGCGAATACCGGAACATGGACAAGAGAGGCTTTAAAACAATTCCCTAACTCTTCCTATCTTCTTATAGAACCACAGGAAAGGCTTTCAGCAAATTTTCAAGACTTGCTGCAAAATCCTAAAATCAAATATTTACCTGTGGGTGTTGGAGATAAAAATGATATCTTAAAATTCACAATAGTTGATAGAGATGACAGTTGCTCTTTTATTTATTCAGAAGAGGAAGCTGCCAAAATGGGATATGAGCAAATTGAAGTTCCTATCAAAACTCTGAGTTCCATTATCAAGGAAAATAATCTTGATTATCCTGACATTGTAAAAATTGATGCTGAAGGACTGGACCTGGAAGTGATTGATGGTGCCTCCGATTTATTTGGAAAAACAGAAGTGTTTATGGTAGAAGCAGGCGTTCAGGTTAAAGTGTATAAAAACTCCTTATTGAGATTGGTCAACAAAATGGACGAAGCTGGATATGAGTTATATGATATTACAGATTTAAACAGACCCATTGACATCCCTGTTTTATGGCTTGTAGAACTTGTCTTTGTAAAAAAAGGCGGTAAACTTACTCAATTTCCAATAAATCTATAATTATGATTCCTGTAACAAAACCTTTTCTTCCCCCGAAGGAAGAGTATGATGCATATTTAGAAGGTATCTGGAAAAGAAACTGGCTTACCAATATGGGACCACTGGCCAGTCAGCTTGAAATGGAACTTAAAGATCATCTTAAGTTACAGCATCTCCTTTTTGTCACTAACGGAACTGTTGCTATACAAATGGCGATAAAAGCGTTGGAAATTACAGGAGAGATCATTACGACTCCTTTCTCTTTTATTGCAACTACCAGTACTATCGTCTGGGAAGGATGTACACCGGTTTTTGTAGATATTGACCCAAAAAGTTTATGTATAGATCCAAAGAAAATAGAGGAAGCTATCACAGAAAACACCCAGGCAATTCTTGCTACTCATGTTTATGGAAACCCTTGTGATGTGGATGCAATAGAAGCCATTGCTAAAAAACATAATTTAAAAGTTATTTATGATGCAGCCCATGCTTTTGGAGTAAAAATAAATGGGAGATCTATTTTTGAATATGGAGATATTTCTACCTGTTCATTACATGCTACCAAACTTTATCATACTATCGAAGGTGGATTATTAGTTACCAAGAAACCTGAGCTTTTAAAAAAATTAGCCTCCATAAGGAATTTTGGAATTTCCGGGTATGATTCCTTTTCTGATCTGGGAATCAATGGAAAAAATTCAGAATTTCATGCAGCAATGGGATTAGCTAATCTAAAATATATCACCCAAATTCACGAAAAAAGAAAGGCTCTTTCAGAATTGTATGACGAAAAGCTTAAAACACTAAAGGCTGTAAAACCCCTTTGGCATGCCAAGGCCACTGAGAATTACCCGTACTATCCTATTGTTTTAGAAAGTGAAGAACTTTTACTAAAATTAAAAAAAGAGATGGATAGTCATGAGGTATTCACACGCAGATACTTTTATCCAAGTTTAGCCTCAGCTTTACCTTATCTTCCAAAATTAGAATTACCTATTACTGAAGATATTTCTAAAAGATCTTTATGTCTTCCGCTTTACTATGATATGACTTTTGAAGAAGTTGAATTCATTTCAAGATTGATGCTAAGAATCCAAAATAATTAGTATGAAAACAGCAATAATGCAGCCCTATTTTATGCCCTATATAGGCTATTTAAGTCTTATTAAGCATTCTGATCTGTTTATTTTGTTTGATCCTGTACAATTCATCAGACATGGATGGATAGAAAGAAACAGAATCCTTAAGCAGAACGAGGGCTGGTTATATATACAGGTTCCGCTAGTAAAAAGTGGCAGAGACACCTTAATTAAGGAGTGTCTGATTGATAATTCTCAAGATTGGAAAGGTAAAATTCTGTCTCAGTTACAGATTTATAAAAAACAAGCTCCTTACTATTATAAAACAGTCCAGCTACTGAAGGAAATATTTGAAGGAGAATATGATACGATTACAGCATTGAATAAAGCTTCGCTGGAAAAAATATGTAATTATCTTGGTTTCCCGAAAGAACTTCCTGTATTCTCAGAAATGAATCTCGAAATAGAGGAACCTAATAGTCCGGATGAATGGGCTTTAAATATATGTAAAAAACTGGATGGAAAGATTCATTATATCAACCCTATCGGAGGGTTAGAATTTTTTGATACAGAAAAATATACAAATCAGAATATTGATATTTCATTTCAGAAAATGATTCCGGTTCATTATGACCAAAAAAGAACACCTTTTGAATACGGATTATCAATTATTGATGTCATGATGTTTAATTCACCTGAAGAGATTAATAATATGTTAGATCAATTTGAGCTGGTCAATGAATAATAAAGCAATAGGAGGATATTTTGAACTTGAGCTGCCTGTTGGTAACTCAGATTTTGCAGGTAATAATTCTATTACTCTTAATTCTGCACGAAATTGCCTTGAGTATATTCTCCGTGCCCGGAAGAAGTCAAAAATTTATATTCCTTATTATACTTGTGATGTCATTTTAGAACCTATTCAAAAAATTAATCTTGAATATGAATTTTACGATGTGGATTCTAATCTGGAACCTCTGTTCGATTACTCAACGATAAAAGAGAGTGAAGTTTTTTTATATACTAACTATTTTGGGATTAAAGATCTTTTTATCCAAGAGTTAATCAACAAGATTCCCAATAATATCATTATTGATAATGCTCAGGCTCTGTTTGCTCCTGTAATAAAGAATATTGATCAGTTTTACTCACCAAGAAAGTTTGTTGGGGTAGCCGATGGAGGGTTTCTATACACTAACAAACGCCTGAATATTGATTTTGAAAAAGATGAAAGTTACCAACGGATGAGCCATCTGTTGAAAAGAATAGATCTATCCGCAGAAGAAGGGTATTCTGATTTCAGTGAAAATGATAAATCTTTGGAAAATCAGCCCATTAAGACCATGTCTAATTTGACAAAAAAAATGTTAACAGGCATTGATTATGATTATATAAAAAAGCACAGAAAAGAAAATTTTCTTTTTTTACATGAAGCATTAAAAGAAAAAAATAGTCTTCCTATTGAATTATCCAAAGAGTCTGTTCCCCTGGTATATCCTTTCAGGACTCAGGATAAAAAACTTAAACAAAAGCTCATCAGTGAAAGAATTTACTGCGCCACTTATTGGCCAAATGTTTTAAACTGGTGTACGGAAGATAAGAACTCTCATATTTTAGCACAAGAAATAATAGCATTACCGATAGACCAGAGATATTCGGTTAATGAAATGAAAAAAATTTTAGCATGTATAATGTATTAATAAGACCACTTGTTAAAGAAGATGCCCTTACTTCATACCAATGGAGAAATGATCCTGAAATCTGGAAATATACAGGTTCCAGACCAGATATCACAATAACAAAGGAAATAGAATCCGAGTGGATTGAAAAAGTACTGCAGGATGATACCAGTAAAAGATTTGCTATTGTATGCAATGAAGAATATATTGGAAATGTACAGCTTACTAATATTGATAAGTATTCTGCTGAGTTTCATATTTTCATTGGTAAAAAAGAATTTTGGGGAAAAGGGATCTCTCAATTGGCAACATACCAAATATTATACTTTGCTAAAGAGGTTTTAAAACTAAAAGAGGTTTATCTGTCTGTAAAATCAGAAAATATTTCTGCTGTAAAATCTTATCAAAAAAATAATTTTGTTATTAAAGAACAAACTGAAGGAGAGATTACTATGTCAGTAGTATTATCTGAGCTTCCCAATACCGTTGTAAGCATATTTATGATGGTATATAATCATGGGAAATATCTGAAAGAATGTCTTGATAATATCCTCCTGCAAAAAACGAATTTCAACTACGATATTGTAATAGGTGAAGATTGTTCTCAGGATAATTCCAGAGAGATATTACTTACTTATCAAAAGTTATATCCCGGAAAGTTTAAACTTCTGCTCCATCCTCAAAATATCGGAGCTATGAAGAATCAAAATGAAACATTTAAAAACTGTACGGGTAAATATATAGCAATTTGTGAAGGTGATGATTACTGGACAGATCCTCTAAAACTTCAAAAACAAGTAGATTTTTTAGAGGAAAATAAAGATTGTATCCTATGCTTTCATAAGGTAAAGATATTAAAACCAACAGGTGAACTGGTAGATGATTTCATCACTAAGGTTCCTGAAAATTTTGAGTTAAGAGAAACATTAGCAAAAAAACTAAATTATATACATACTCCTTCTGTTCTTTTCAGAAATGTAATACAAACAGAAGTGGATGCCATGGAGTTTAAAAACTCGCCTATTGGAGATTATTTCCTTTATATGATATTGACAAAATATGGAAAAATAGGATATCTAGAAGATTCTATGGCAGTATATAGATATGGTGTAGGTATATTTAGTTCTTTAAACAGGCTTAAACACATCAAAGTCAATATATTATTGTTTACTAATCTCTATTCTTATGAAAAAGATCCCGTAATAAAAGAGATTTTTTACCAACATCTTCAGGATGCCCTTTTATTAGTAGATGAAGAATTTCAGAAAAGTGATAGAATTCTTAATTCAAGAAGACATAAATTAGTTGAAAAGATATATAGGTTTTTGAAAAAATAAAAAGCTTCATCTAAACTAATAAATCTATATTTATATAAAAGAAACCGTAAATGTTACAGGATCTTCAAAATAAACTTGCCATCATAATTCCTTACTACAAGATAGATTTTTTTGAAAAAACTATCCAGTCTCTTGTTGCTCAAACTAATAAGAACTTTACATTGTACATTGGGAATGATGCAAGCCCCAATAATCCTCTACCTATTCTCACTCAATACCTCAATCCTGAAGAGTACCATTACTTTGATTATAAAGAAAACGTAGGCGGCAAAAATCTAGCTTTGCAGTGGGAAAGAGTACTGGAAAATATACATGAAGACTGGTTTCTTATTTTAGGCGATGATGATACCATTTCAGAAAATTTTGTTGATGAATTCTACAAAAATCTTAAGACTGTAGAAGAAAATAAGATCAATGTGATCAAATATTCTCAGGCATTAATTGATGAGACTGACCAAATTCTCACTTCTTTTACAACATATAAGCCTATAGAATCTTCGACCAACTTATGGCTTCAAAAACTTTATGACGGGCATCGTTCAAGTTTGTCAGAGCATATTTTCAGAAGAGTTTCATATCAAAAATATAAATTTAAAGAACTTCCTTTAGCCTGGCATACGGATGATTTAGCAGTATTGGAATTTTCTGATTTCGGATCAGTTTATTTTATTAATCATGCTCAAACATTTGTACGGATCTCCTCAGCCAGTATTTCCGGAGATGTAGAAAATACTACTTATCAGGAACAGAAGACAGAGGCCAGATACCAGTTTTTTGGATATCTGATAACGGCTTATTATGATAAATTCCCTGTAGAGCCACTGAAAAAATTAATCAATGTGCACCTGCATTTTTGCTGGCAGCATAAAAAGAAATTGAATATTGATCTGTATAAACTTTACTATTATTTAAAAAGCTACAAACAGCTGTTGGGAGTTCCGCGGAAAAAGTATTTGTTGCTGAAAAATCACAATCCTGTATGGGACCTAGAACATTATACTGCAAAACTCCATAAAGTAAAAAATAAATATCTGTACCAGTATCTTATTCGGTATGATCAACATGTAAAATCTCAAAGACAAAATCCTTTAAGCATTCCTGTGATTATCATTAATTTTAATCAGCTACATTATCTGAAACAATTAATAAGCTTTTTACAGGAAAGAAAATTCGAAAATATCGTTATTATAGATAATAAATCGGATTATCCTCCGCTTCTTGACTATTATCAGTCTATTGATAAAACAGTAACAATAGAAAGAATGAACGGAAATTTCGGACATAAAGTTTTTTTTGATCACAAAGATCTACAGGAAAAATATGGTAAAGGCTATTTTATAGTAACCGATCCTGATATTGTTCCCAATAAAAACCTCCCTCAAAACTTTATAACGGAAATGATCTCTAAGATGGATAAATATTATAATACCATCACCAAGGTGGGATTTGCTTTGGATATAGAAACCATCCCTGATTATTTTCCATTAAAATCCAAAGTAATTAAATGGGAAAATAAATTCTGGTCCCATAAACTGGAAGACGAGGTATATTCTGCATTTGTAGATACAACCTTTGCACTATACAAACCTTATTATCCAATGAAATTCAATAACTTGCCTTTTTTAGAAGGAATAAGAATTGGAGGAAGCTATACTGCTTTACATGGCGGATGGTATATGGATCCTCAAAATTATACCGAAGAATATCTGCACTATATCGAATCGGTGGATAAATCAAGTTCGTGGAAGCTCGATACAAAAGGCGGACATGACAATAAAGGAATTGCAAAATATGAATAACAAAGTAACTTAAAAAGTCTTTATAAGAAAATTGTAACACAAACGCTGATAATGATTATAGGAAATGGGCTTATTGCCAACTCATTAAAAAAAATTGATTCAGAAGATTATTTATTCTTTGCCTCAGGAGTATCCAATTCACTGGAAACAAGGACATCTGAATTCGAAAGGGAGCTTTCTCTTTTGAAGACTGTATCTGCAGAAAACAAAGAAAAGAAATTAATTTACTTTTCTACTCTCAGCATTCATGATCAATCTAAGCAAAGTAGTCCGTATGTGATTCACAAAAAAGAAATTGAAGACTATATTGAAAACAATATTGAAAATTACCTGATATTGAGAATAGGAAATATTGTAGGGAAAGGAGGAAATCCAAACACCCTTTTTAACTTCCTTAAAACTCAAATTTTTAATGACTGTACATTCACAATACATCTGAAAGCGAGAAGAATACTTTTAGACATTCAGGATATTCCAAAATTTATAACACCCTATTGTCTGAATACAAATAATAAAGTAATCAACTTTTCTTATCCCTACTATTATGATCTCAAAGAAATTGTCAATGCCATTGAAAAAGAAATCAATAAAAAAGGGAGGTACTCAGAATCTGATGAAGGAGATTTCTATAAAATAGATTTTGATGCAGAAATTATTAGCTTTTTCTCCACCATAAATCCGGAGGATTATTTAAAAAGTCTAATCCAAAAATACATTTAAAATGGCGAGTATATATGTTATCATTGTCACTTACAATGCCATGAAATGGGCAGAAAAATGTTTTAGCAGTTTAAAAAGTTCTTCTGTTCCGGTACAATGTATTACCATAGACAATGGTTCTACGGATGGAACCCAGGAATATATCACAACTCATTTCCCAGAAGTAGACTTTATACAGTCTCCTGAAAATCTTGGTTTTGGAAAAGCCAACAACCTGGGAATAGAAAAAGCACATAAAGAAGGTGCTGATTTTTTTTATCTGATGAATCAGGATGCATGGATTTATCCAGACAGTTTTCAACAGGTTCTGGATGTGTACAATAGCTATCCGGACAACAAGCAGATTGGAATTCTAAGCCCAATGCACCTTGACGGAAGCGAAAGAAAACTGGACCTTCATTTTGAGAATTACTTAGCCAAAGACTTACGAAATAACAGAATGCTTTCAGACATTTATTTTGATGAAACAAAAGCATACTATGAAATAGGTTTTGTAAATGCAGCTCATTGGTGCATTCCAAGAGGTATTATCGAAAAAATAGGAGGCTTCAATCCTTATTTCTTTCATGGTGCTGAAGATTATGAATATGTCAACCGTGTCACCTATTTTGGGCTAAAAATAGTTGTATGTTCCCAAAGTAAAGTGGTACATGACACTGTACAATCTTTTTATAAACAGGAGCCCAAGGACAAAGCAGAATTATTGAAAAATAAAAGACTTTCTATGATTATGCAGCGGGAAACAAAGTATCTTGATCCCAATTATCATTATGATACCAAGAGAGAAAAAAAGGCGCTCTTTTCTTTTGCTCTAAAAATGGGAGCTAAGGGAAATATGAGTGAATATAAATTTTATATGGAACAGTATAAATATTTCTCAGGGAAATTTAATGAAATTGAAACAGCTAGAAAAACAGCAATGACAGGTCTGCATCCGTTCCTGAATCTTAAATAAGAATGAATATGGAAAAACTACCCATAAGCATCTGCATCCTCTCCTGGAAAACAGGAAAAACATTAAAAAACACACTGAAATCATATAAGAAATATGGACTTCTGGATATGATTGATGATATTGTTATTCTTTTTCAGGAGGTAAGTGAGTCTGATAAGAAACTGGCGGATCAGTATAAAGTAAGATATATAGGATTAGAAGATAATATAGGTATCGGAAAAGGAATGAAAATGCTGGCAGAAAATGCGGCCTGTGAAAATATTCTTTTTCTGGAACATGACTTTGAACTGATTGAAGATCAAGAAACTCTATTTTCGCGGCTTAAAAGCGGACTTGAAATGCTAGACAACGGCTTTGATGTAGTCCGTTACAGAAGCAGGAAAACACCAGGCTATCCTTTGATTTCGATCAGACATAAAGGAAATGAACTGAACTATTATGATGACTGGCATGAGTGTACTTCACCTCATCTTCTGGAATCCCTACACTGGCTTGATCCCGCCTCAGAATTTCCGGATAAGATACAAAAGCAGGGTGAATACTTTATTACCACTTCACGATGGGCCAACTGGACCAATAATCCTTATCTTGTAAGAAAAAGTTTTTTACTGGAAACCATTATTCCTTTTTCGGGAGAGACGGTCTCATTAGAAAGAAATATTGCAGCCTGGTGGGTAAAGCAGAATTTCAAAATTGCACAAGGAGAAGGGCTTTTTAAGCATAATGATCTTACCAAGTATGCAAAAAAAACGATTATTCAGAAGATCATAGGGAGATTAAAAAACAAACTTAAATAACTCTTTTAGATGAAAATTCTTTTTCATGAGGATGAACTCAACTACAGAGGTACTTCCATCGCAGTATATGACTACGCAGATTTCAATGAGAGATATCTGGGGAATGAATCTATTATTATATACAACAAAAATGCAAAGACCAATCACCCATTGGGCGTTGAAAAATTTGAAAAAAGATTCCGGGTACATGGTTATTCAGACTTCAATGAAGTGGATAAACTTATCCGTGAGGATAATATAGATCTTTTTTATGCCATCAAAAATGGCAATATCGATGGGATAGACACTAAGGAATGTAAATCCGTAATACATAGTGTCTTCAAACATTTTGAGCCCCATGGAGATGTATATGCATATGTTTCCGAATGGCTGAGTCAGGAAATGACCGGTTCAAAATACCCCTATGTACCTCATATGGTTAATTTTGAGTCTCAAACCCATGAGGACCTGAGAGCAGAATTTAATATTCCTCCGAAAGCAAAAGTATTTGGATACTATGGAGGCCACATCAGTTTTAATATTCTTTTTGCTCAAAAAACGATTGAAAAGATTTCCTCAAAATATAAAGATATCTATTTCATTTTTATGGGAGTAACTCCTTTCATCAAAAAGAAATGGTGGAAATCTGTTCCTTCAAACATTATATTTCTTCCTCCAAGTTCGGATATTATTATGAAACAGAAATTTATTAATACTTGTAATGCACTTCTTCATGCCCGCGAAAGGGGAGAAACCTTCGGAATTACCGTTGCAGAATTTGCCATTATGGGAAAACCTGTGATTGCTTTTGCCAACCCTCCGGAAAAGGCACACATCACTCATCTACAGGATCAAGCCTATTATTATAATGACAGTAAAGAACTGCAGGATATTATTCTGGATGCTGATCTTTCTTTGTCAGCAAAGGGGCTTTACGAAAAATTCCTTCCTAATCCTGTAATGGATACATTTAAAAAGGTTTTTATTGATTAAAGAATATTTTTTATCCCATTTAAAACCAGCTAGCAAATAATTATGAAAACGAAAATCATCAACTATATAATAGGATTGATATTTCTCATTTACTATTGTATCTGTATTAGCAACAGTTACATTCAGCTCGTATTTCATAAAAACGGTTGGTATCTTGGTGAATGGCTGATTAATTATCAGGATGGAGGATTCAAACGAAGAGGCCTTTTTGGAAGCTTATTTATTTTCCTTAACGAACTTACCAATATTAAGCTTGAGTTCCTTGTATTTACATTTGTATCTATCGTCTACGCTATCTTTTTTACGCTGTTGATCCAATTGTTCATGCAGAAAAAAAATACGCTGCTTACCATAAGTATTTTATTGCTTCCTGCAGGAATGGGAATGGTATTGAAAGACCCTACTATTATTGCAAAAAAGGAAATTATTATTTTTCTGTTGTATCTGATTTATTTTTTAAGGCTGGAGAGCAAAAAGACTGTAAAAGATATTGCAGTCAGTTTTTTTATTATTCTCGCAATCCTGAACCATGAAGCGGCTTTCTTTTATATTCCATTTGTAAGTTTTACTTACTTTATTAAAGACAGTTCTCCTTCTTTTACCAAGGCAAAAAAAATAATACTTTATCATTTTGCCCCTGGAGTTATTATCCTGTTGCTGCTGTATAAATTCGGGTACAGTATAACGACACCCAATTCTATTCAATTTCTACAGGAACATGGGCTGAAATTGATCCTTAAAGGGATTTATGGCTATGACCCTAACTATAATGTTCTGAATTTTTACAAAGCCCATTCATACGGTTATTTTACCTACCTTATCAGTCTATTTTTTGCAACAATAACTTATTATATCTATTGCAGATCAAACGAAATAAACATTCATAAAAAGTTTCTGATTATACAGGCTATTTTCCTTATCCCATTATTTTATGTAGCATATGATTGGGGAAGATGGATCAATATTTTCTTTACCTTATTTACGATATTCATTGCAGGTGAGCCACAATTGGCTCCTACTTTAAAAAAAGATATTACAGGAGTCATACTGATTCTGTTTAATTCGTTATGGAAAATGCTGCTTTTTACTGCAGGCTTCCTTACCTTTCCTGTTATTGATACCATTATAAAAAAACTGTATTACTTTATCTATTTTAAACTTTTTTAAAATAAAAACACAAACGTTGTTTAGAGAACAAGCATGAAAACGAAAATAATTAATTACATCATTGGTCTACTATTTATCATTTACTACTATGTAAGTATTACCACTTCTTATACTCTTATTATAGTTAAAAAAGGGGGTTGGTGCTTCGGAGACTGGATCATCAATTATCAGGATGGAGGATTCAAACGACGAGGCCTTTTCGGAACTTTGTTTATGGGGATTAATGAGCTTACGCATATTAAGCTTGAATATATTGTTTTTACTTTTGTAGCAGCACTTTATACCGCCATTTTTTATCTTTTATTCAAACTCTTTTGGAAGGAAAAGAACAATCTTCTGGTCATAGCGCTCCTCCTGCTTCCTGTGGGTTTTGGAATGATCATCAAAGATCCCAATATTGCGACCAGAAAAGAAATGCTATTCTTCTTCCTGTACCTTTTATACCTTTTATCACTTCGCTCAAAGGTTATTATTAAAGATATTACGATTACTTTCTTTATTATCATTGCCCTTTTAACCCATGAAGCTGCTTACTTTTATTTACCATTTGTAGGATTAGCTTATTTCATGAAAAATGAAGGCTCATCGTTTGATAAATTCAAAAAAATAATCTTTTATCAATTTGTTCCTGCAACCCTTATCATGATTCTTCTTTATAAATTTGGAATCAGCTTAAGAACAGAAAATACAATACCTTTCTTTAAAGCTCATGGGCTAGTAATGGAAGAAATGGGAATCTTTGATTACGATCCTCATTATGACGTTCTTGGATATTATAAATCTCACTTGTATGATTATCAGACCTACGCAATAAGCATATTATTAGGAGTACTAACCGTTTATATATACTGCAAGTTCAATAAAGTTAAAATCAATACTCTATTCCTGATCATACAGATTCTCTTTTTAATTCCATTGTTTTATCTAGCGGTAGATTGGGGAAGATGGGTAAATATTTTCTTTACCCTTTTAACCATATTTCTTGCCACAGAGCAGAGAGCTGTCCTAAGCAGAAAACAAGACATTATCGCAGTTGTATTAATTGTATTTAATCTTTCATGGAAAATGATGCTGATGACTCAGGGATTTTTAACTTTCCCTAAGCTTGATGGCTTTCTAAAGCAAGTGTACTATTTTTTGTATTTTAGAATTTCGAATTTACTATAACACATGAGCTATCAACAATCCCAAAACAAAAATATTAATTAAAAAATGCCTGAGATTCATATCATTATTGTCACCTACAACGCCATGAAATGGGCTGAACGATGCTTTAACAGCTTAAGAAAATCATCTGTTCCCGTAAAGTGTTTCGTAATAGATAACGGATCAACGGATGGAACCCAGGAATATATAAAAACTCATTTCCCTGAAGTAGACTTCACTCAATCCGAATCTAATCTTGGATTTGGAAAAGCTAATAATATAGGTATTGAAAAGGCTTATAAAAATGGGGCAGATTTCTTTTATCTGATGAATCAGGATGCATGGCTCTATGAAAACAGTATCGAAAAGATGCTGGAAATATATAACAGCTATCCCAACAAAGATGAAATCGGGATTATAAGCCCTATTCATATAGATGGTTCAGAGAAATACCTTGATATTTTTCTGGATCAGTATATCGCTAAGAATTACGAAAAAACAAGGATGATCTCAGATTTGTATTTTCAAACATTAAAACCTTACTATGAGATTCACTTTGTCAATGCCGCTCATTGGTTATTACCAAAGAGAACAATAGAAACTATAGGAGGATTTAATCCTTATTTTTTCCATTATGGAGAAGATGATGAATATACCAATAGAATTCATTTTCATAAAAAAAAGGTGCTTCTTGTTCCCGGCAGTAAAGTAGTACATGATGGAGTACAATCAATTCACAAAATAGATTTGAACAAATATGAGGATCTCCGTATTGAAACCAATATTATGAACCCTCATCTTCCCAATGCCCTGCAGCAAGAGAAAAGACACCTGAAACAAAGTATAATCAAAAATCTTATGACAGGTAATATCAATAAATATAAAGAGCTGTCCAGGAAATATAAAAAGATCTCGAAAGACAGCGAAAAATTAAGCAGCCTACGAAGTCAATTAATTCAAATTGCTCCTACTTTTCTGAATCTGTCGTAAATTAGCTGTACAATAATTGAAAATTAATGATGAAAAATAAAATATTATGTGTGGAATAGCGGGGATTATAGGCAATAATGCCAGAAATTATCAGGTTGAAATCCAGAAAATGACGGATTCACTGATTCATCGTGGTCCTGATTCTTCTCACTATGAATTTTATGAAAATGCAATACTGGGCCACCGCCGACTTTCTATTATAGATCTCTCTGACAATGGAAAACAACCTATGTTCTCCAATACTAAAAATGAATGTATTGTTCTCAATGGCGAAATATATGGATTCCAAGATATTAAGAGACAATATGCTGACTACCCTTATCATGGTGGTTCTGATACAGAGGTTATTCTTGCCATGTATCAGAGAAAGCAGGAAAACCTGATCCATGATCTTCCGGGAATGTTTGCCTTTGCCATTTGGGATGAACAGAAACAACAGCTCTTTTGCGCGAGAGATCGTTTTGGAGAGAAGCCTTTGTATTATGCTATTGGCCCTAATAATGAATTTATTTTTGCATCTGAGATTAAAGCAATTTTAGCTTCAGGGATTATTCAGCCTAAAGTAAGCTCCCAAGCACTCTCTCATTATCTTCAATATGGATATGTAAGCTCACATCAGAGTATTTACAGCAATATATATACGCTTCCGCCAGCCCACCAGTTAATTTGGAAAGATGGAAATTTTAAAGTTTCCAGATATTACAGTTTACCGGCAAAAGACCGCGTTATAAGTCTATCCGATGCTAAAGAAGAGTTTTTGCATTTACTGAAAAATGCTGTAAAAAAACAGCTGATTGCAGACGTAGAAGTAGGCAGCTTTCTGAGTGGAGGATTAGATTCTTCATCTGTTGTTGCTTTGGTAGATGAATTTTTACCTCATCAGACCACCATCAGCTTTGGATATGATCACAAAGACAATGAGCTGAAATATGCCAAGGAAATTGCAGACAAATATAAAACGAATCATATCGAGGTTCACGAAAAGAAAACAGACCTTGTCACTTCTCTTTTAAAAATATCACCTTACTTCGACGAACCTTTTGCAGACACCTCTTTTATCCCACATTATGAAATTTGCAAAGCAGCTAAGAAAAATCTTACCGTTGTCTTATCCGGCGATGTGGGAGATGAACTCTTTGGAGGATATCATTTTTATACCGTTGAGAATAAATTAAAGAAGCATTTCAGCTATAAAAATATCATTGCCCAATTCGGATTAAAGCTCTATCAACAAATAAGACCGACTTCATTCATTACCCGAAAAAATATGGAGTATTCCTCCATTCTGGATTTTCACCTGAATGATGTAAGAAATGCTTTCAACAAAAAAGAACGTGACCTTCTTGGAGTTTCTTCTGATTATTTGCAGCACTATAGTTTTACCCCCAACCCGGACTCTCTTAATGATATCATGAGGGTAGATCTTGAAAACTATGTTCCCGCTAATATGATGGTAAAGTCTGACAGAATGGCGATGGCTAATTCATTAGAAGTAAGAACCCCTTTCCTTGACCTGGACTTTGCTGAGTTTTGTATTCAATTACCAGAGCAATTGAAACTTAATGACACCAATGATAAAATCATTCTTCGTGAAGCAATGGGTTCTTACTGGACCGAAACCATCAGATCACGCCATAAACAAGGATTTGGTCTTGGAGTAAAAAGCTGGTTCGCAGAAGAAAACCTGATGAACCTCTCAAATGATCTGCTAAAAGATCCCAACCATAAAGTATTTAATTTCATTGATTTTAAAGCAACTCAGCAATTCCTTATTCAGGATGAGAAGCACTGGAACCTTTTACAGCTTGCCTTATGGGCAGATAATAATCAATCTGTATTATAAAGAATAAAGTAGCATTTTTAAAGCCTGTAAATCGTAAAAATCAAAAACCACTACAAAAGATAAAAATGAAGATTTCAGTAATCATTCCTGTATACAACGCAGAACTATATATATCAAAAGCTGTAGAATCAGCCTTACAGTTTGATGAAGTATACGAAGTGGTTTTAATAGAAGACCAGTCACCGGACAACGCCCTTCAGATGTGCCGGGAGCTGGCTCAAAAATATAACCGGGTAAAACTCTTTCAGCATCCAGATTTAGGTAATCATGGAGCTGGGGCAAGCAGAAATCTTGGAATTGAGAAAGCTACCGGAGATTTTATTGCATTTTTGGATGCCGATGATTATTATCTTCCCAACAGGTTCTCAGCTGAAAAAAAACTTTTCAGTGATATAACTACAGAAGGAGTATTTAATGCAATTGGCACAGAGTATCTTACTGAAAAAGGAAAAGAACAATTCCTTTCAAACGTTAGCAGTAATGAAATACTTACTGTAAAGTATCCGGCTGAAGGAAACGAAGTATTCAGAGGCCTGCTGGGACTTACTCCTAAAACATTTGGGTCATTCTTTCACTTGAATGCGCTCACTATCAGGAGGTCTTCACTAGAAGCAAAAAAACTAAGGTTCAATGTAAACCTTCGTTTGCATCAGGACTCAGACTTCATCATAAAGTTGGCATATCACTGTTATTTAAAGTCGGGAATCATAGATAAGCCTGTTGCCATAAGAGGTGTACACGATGATAACAGGATCTCAAAGATTGTTAGATACTCGCCACAATACAACCAAAGACAATCTCTTTTCTGGAACTCTCTATATGAATGGTCTAAAACTTCAGCTTTAGAAGCTGATGCTGCCCAGCATATTTTTCTTCAGAAAAAAGCCTTTGAATTATCTGGAAAAAGAGGTTTTTCCAAGACTCTGGACTTACTCATTACCGTTCTTAAAAATCCCAATATATTAAGAACTAAATATAGATTTACATATTCGCATTCATAATAAATTATTTTAAGGTTTTCAAGCATTCTCCGATCAAATAAGAAAAAAAACACTGTTAATAATTCCCAATATTGGGGGTTTAGCGTCCTATTTTAACCTCAAAAAAATAAATTTTTCAATTAAAATCATAGCTGTACCTTCTTCTATCACGTTTACTTCCCGTTTTATAGAAAAATTGGAGGTTTAATAACCTTAAAATAAAATTAAAAGCTTAAATTTCGAATTCAAAAGGTACTAAAATAAAACGCAATTGCAATTCTAAATTTATTGTAAAAAGGAGAAGAAATGAGGATCTCAGTAGTTATTCCCGTTTATAATGCAGAAAAGTATGTTTCCCAGGCAGTAGATTCTGTTCTTCAGTTTGATGAAGTTCATGAAATCATTCTGATTGAAGATAAGTCCCCGGACAATGCATTACAGATATGTCAGCAGCTCGCCGAAAAACATGAAAGAGTTAAACTTTACCAGCACCCTGATAAGGAAAACCATGGTGCTGGCCCAAGCAGGAACTTGGGAATAGAAAAATCAACCGGAGAATTTGTAGCTTTTCTCGACGCAGACGACTATTTCCTACCCAATAGATTCGATGCTGAAAAAGAACTGTTCAAAGATCCAAAAATAGAAGGAGTTTATGGAGCGCTTGGTGTACACTACTATTCTGCCAAAGCAAAAGAGCAATATTATCAATTATTTGGAGACAGACTCACTACCGTCTATAAAAAATATGAACCCAAAGATGTTTTCCCCGGACAGCTTCATATGCTGGGAAGTTTTGGACTCTTCAGTATTGATACTTTAACGGTACGAAGAGAAGCTTTAATGAACAAAGTAAAGCCTTTATTCAAACCCCATTTAAGGCTTCATGAAGATACCGAATTTCTCTTCCGCTTATCTTATTACCTGGATCTCTATCCCGGAATTCTGGACAAAGCTATAGCTATAAGAGGTGTGCATGAAAATAACAGGATAACAAAGGTTGATATGAGGGTTATAAACCCTGCTGTCTCAAGGGCTATTCTTTGGAAAGAGGTTAATCTTTGGTCTCACACCGAACATGACATTCCAGAAGAAGTAAGGACTCATATCAAAAGAATGCACCGCAGTTTTGAAATTGCGAAAGCCCCCTTATTAAAAAGGTGGGGAATGATTATAAAATACTTCTTTACCGATTACAAAAGTATAAGATCAGGATTGTATAACATCAATTTCCGACATTCATTGATCTCTTAAAAAATAAAATCTTACATTTACAGCTTACATTAAAACACAAAATCAGAAAGGATTGCGTTACAAATTCTTTGCTAAAATCATCTGAACCCTCTGTTGTTCGGTAGATTTTTTGAATCAAAAACCCAGGAGACAATCTATCTGTTTTTTTTAATAAAAAAACAGACGTAAGTCTTCATAATTGATTATCTTGCAACGCTTTTCTACACACAAATGATATAAAAAATTAAGTTGGCAAAAATGAAAATTTCAGTAATTATTCCCGTTTACAACGCTGAGAAATATGTATCCCAGGCTGTGGAATCTGCTTTGCAGTTTGATGAAGTATATGAAATCATTTTAATAGAAGACAAATCTCCGGATCACGCGCTTGAGGTATGTGAGCAGCTTGCCAAAAAATACGAAAGGGTGCAACTTTACCAGCATCCGGATAAAGGAAATCATGGCGCAGGTCCAACCAGAAATCTGGGAATAGAAAAAGCCAGCGGAGATTTCATTGCTTTCCTGGATGCCGATGATTATTTTCTTCCCAATAGATTTGATGCTGAAAAAGAACTTTTTAAACACCCTGAAGTAGAAGGTGTCTATGGAGCTATTGGAGTTCATTACTATACAGAAAAAGCAAAAGAACAATATTATTCTTTATTTGGAGATCGATTAACAACGGTTTACAAAAGACATGACCCAAAAGATGTCTTTCCCGGGCAGATCTATATGCTGGGCAGCTTTGGACTCTTCAGTATTGATGCGTTAACGATCCGTAGGGATTCTTTAATGAAAAAAATGAATCCTCTATTTAAATCCACTTTAAGGCTGCATCAGGATACAGAATTTCTCTTGAGGCTATCTTACTATCTTAATCTCCATCCTGGATTTATAGACAAAGCCGTTGCTATACGTGGCGTACATGAAGATAATAGAATTACACAGGTAGATTCCAAAAAAGTAAATCCAGCAACAACCCGCGTTCTTTTATGGAAAGAAGTGGATACATGGGCCAAAAATGAAACAACTCTTCCTGAGCATATCAAACTTCACATTAATAGAATGTATCGCAGTTTTCAGATTGCCAATTCTCCTAAATTAAAAAGATGGCGAATGATTCTGAAGTATCTTGTAACAGACTATAAAAGTATACGGTCTGGTATTTATAACATTAATTTCAGAAACAATCTTTTTTAATTCATTCTATCATCTTTAGCAGATATTATCTGCCTCTACTTCTAATGATGGAGTCACCTATTCGAGCAGTAATTTTACGACTTGATTCTTTATACAAATGATTTCCATCCGTATAATCATATTGCGCATAATCTCCTGAAAAGTCAAAAAACGTTACATTTTGTCTTTTTGCTATATCCTTCAACAGTTTATTAAAATGAGGATATTTTTCACTCTCTATAGCGGTAAGACTTTTAGATGTAGGAAGCCGAACCAGATATACCCTACCCTTTGTCCTTAGGTAATTAATCATTTCATTAATAGCCTTAAGACGTTCCGGGGAAAGCTCTACTGTTTTGGCAAGCTCCTTATAAAATTGCTCCTTTCTATTTGTTCTCACAGCAACAGAATCAGAATGCATATTGATATTTACTTCCAGCCAGCCATCGTCATGAAGAAAAGTATTGGATTTCCCCGCTTCTGCCCTTTCTGTATAAATCTTAAACCAGCTTCTTGTATAATGCTTCAGCAGATATTCATAATTAGGAGACCTATCATAAAAATACATATCATTTAATGGAGAATGTTCTTCGGGAAAATCTTTTTCCTTTTTGACACCTTTATCTAAAGACAGGTTCCATGGACTCACAGTAAGGATAAAAATTCCATTTTTAGTTTCAGGATCTAGTTTTCTTTTTAAAGCCTTAAAATAAACTTGCCCATAGGGCGACTCTACAATATTCAGGGAAAAGTTGTCAAAATTTGCGGCAAGTTTACTTTTCAAAACTACGGGAACCACTCCCTGGGATCCACGGGAATCTCCTAGTATCATATTCTGAGGCTTTTTAACTGCAAAATGCATGTAATTATCATCCGTATTGCCATCTGCATAAGATCCAAGAATTGCTAATACAATAAGTACTGCAACAAAATAAGGTCCTATTTTAATTAAAAACTTCTTCATGCTAAAACTGAAAATAAATAAATTCATTATTCCCGAAGTTGGCATAACGGAGAATGATATAAATAACAACCAGATAGAAAGTACGCCTTACCCAAGGATGGAATCTTTTAATTTCCAATCCGTGAAATCTTTCTCTGTTGATCCATTCAATAATCATCATAAATCCTATCAATCCCAATACTTTAAATGGTAATGTTTGTGGAATAGAAAACAATTCACGACTAAAAATTCTATCAATATAATGAATTGCCTGAGTTACAGACCCTGCCCTAAAAAAGATCCATGCCAGGCACGTAATCAGAAAGGTCATTAGAATTTGAAAACATTCTCTGAAAGATGGTAAAAATTTCCCTTGAGCAGCAACTTCCATATTCTGACGATTTATGTTCATAATAAGCAAAGGCATAAAATACAGCGCATTCAGGCCACCCCAGATCATAAATGTCCAATTGGCACCATGCCAGAACCCTGAAACCAGAAAAATAATAAATGTGTTTCTTACCTTCATCCAAAGACCTCCTTTACTTCCCCCCAATGGAATATACAGATAATCCCTGAACCATGAAGAAAGCGAAATATGCCATCTTCTCCAGAATTCAGCGATATCTCTTGAGAAATAAGGAAAGGCAAAGTTTTTCAGCAATTCAATTCCAAACAATCTGGAGACCCCCAATGCTATATCTGAATATCCTGAGAAATCGCCATAAATCTGAAAAGCAAACAATACAGCTCCTATTACAAGATTACCGGGACTTTCCGTTTGATAATTGTTAAATATCTCATTCACCAGCGGAGCACAATTATCAGCAATGACCATTTTTTTGAAAAATCCCCAAAGAATTTGCCGCATTCCATCCACCGCCTGCTCATAATTGAATACCCTCTCCTTCTGTATTTGGGGCAAAAGGTGGGTAGCTCTTTCTATAGGACCTGCCACCAGAAGAGGAAAATAGCTTACGAAAACAGCATAATCTGTAAAACTCCTTTCTGCCTTTATTCTTTTTTTGTAGACATCAATTACATAAGACAGACCATGAAAGGTATAAAATGAAATTCCTACTGGAAGTATAACATTAAGCAGCCAGACATTCACTTTGAAGCCAAAGCCACCAAGAAGGTCTGCAAAACTCTCAACAAAGAAATTATAATATTTGAAGAACCCTAGAAAACCAAGATTAATCACAATACTCAAAGTAAGCCAGAACTTCGCTTCCCGGTTGGTTTTGCTATTCTCAATCTTAATTCCCGATACATAGTCGAGACCGATGGAAAACATCAGTAGAAAAAGAAATCTCCAATCCCAGCAGGCATAAAAATAAAAACTGGCTAATAGCAATAGCCTGTTCTGCTCATGAAATTTTCTGTTGAATACAAACCAATAGAGACAAAATACTATCGGTAAAAAAATAAGAAATCCTATTGAATTAAATAACATAGTGTTTAGAAGTTACTAATTATTATACTTCTCTGAAAACTTTTGTCTCAGCCTTTATGTTATTCTTTTTATCAAAAAAACTAAATCTGGATTCTCATCTGAGATAGGGATGAAGGGAACTTTTCTCATTTCTATAATTGTGTTGCTTTGTTACAAAAATAAAAATTTTTATCTGATCTTCAACCTTTTCAGATAATCTCTTAATGGTTTTTCTATAAATTCATAAAACAGAGCACAGATTATAATAAGAAAAACTATGTAAATCCCAAATACAATATCAATGGAAAAATTATACTTTCTCCACTTTAAAAGCTCTCTCAAAATGTAGAGAACAGGAATATGGGTGATATATATTGCATAGCTTGCCTCTCCCAGATATTCCAAAGGCTTTAATGAGAACAGCCTCGACAGAGCTCCATTATTTCTTGAGATCAAGATAATAAGCGGAATAAATAACAATGCCATTAAACCATTATGATAGAAAAATGAAGTAAACATTAGTGATAATAAAATCAATCCAAAAATAACTATGATAGGAATATCATAATTCTTCTGACTCGAATTTCTCACAAAATATAATCCTGCAAGATTTCCCACCAGAAATTCATTGATATGCATCAGCGGAAAGTAATACAACAATTCATGGCTTTTGGTATGAGGCCCCTCATAATAAGATGAAGCTGAATATAGACTGCAAAATACCTGCGTAATGATCCATATGATAATGGTGACTACCCAAATACTTTTATTTCCTTTAGAATAGAAATAATTGTACAACAAAGGGAAAAGCAGATAAAACAGAAATTCCACAGAAATGGACCATCCTGGAAAATTCAGAATCATAGCTTCGCCGGGAATCCAACTCTGAAGCCCAAACAGATACAAAAATCCTTTATAGATGCTGAAATCGGAATATCTGGTCACCAAATACAGTAAAAGCCCCAGTACATATAAGGGGTAAATCCTAGCAAATCGGTTTTTATAATACTCAAAATATTCAATTGTATCTTTTTTGTGGTAAGCCACAATCATAATAAACCCTGAAAGAATAAAGAAGTAGCTCACTCCTACATTGGCTTTCAGGAATATATTTGATATATAATCGATTTTATATAAAAATAAATCTTTATTAAAATGGGAAATGACAATAGCCATCGCCGCAAGAAATCTGGTAAATGTAATCTGACTTATCTTCATAAAAACTGCTTAAACAGCTGTTGTATAAATTTATTTTTACACTTTTTCCATCCAGAAATCTTCAACGGTTTATTCGTATTACCAACATTTCTTATTAAGAGTATAAAACCTTACTATAAAGTTATTTAATAAAAACACCAATGTATTTTCCTTCGTACTCTACAACTGTAGTGTCTATATTATTTTTTTCACAGAAATCTTGATAGGAAGAATTATCGCCAATATCATCACTGATGAAAACACCTCCTTTTTTCAAATGCTGGTAAAGTTCGTCGTAAGCCCACATTCTTCCGTTATAACTTTTATCTGAATCATAGTGAAGAACATCGAACGTTGTTTTTTCAGCAAAAATCTTCGGCAAAGATTCCCTGTCTGCAAAACGGAATAATTTCCAATTTCCTCTAAAGGTTTTAGGAACCACATATCCTACATACTGATCTCCATCCTGCGCAAGATAAGGCATATCTGAACTGTACAGCGTTCCGTTTCTTTTTACAAGAGATAATAATGACGCCAATGAAGACCATCCATAAGCTACTCCCGTTTCCACAACATGTTGAGCGTTGGTAAACTCACAGGCATAGTAAATCAGTTCCAAAGCTCCGGGACCTCCCATTTTCACAGGACATTCTTTTTCTTTTTGACTGGCATTTGCTAAAACTTCATGGTAATCAATGCGAAAAGCATCTATCTCGGACCCAAAAAGCTTTAAAACAGCTTCTTTCTGTGATATTGCTCTTCCGGCTGCCCAGGAATTGGTCTTTTCTTTTCCCTTAAAAGCATTCCCTCTGTTGACCGTATTTTTAATAATTTTCCGCCCCAATTCCGGATAAAGATCCGGTCTTTTCAGATACCCGATAAATGTTTTGAAAACTCTCCTTATTTCACTCACTCTACAGCATTTAATAAAAGCAAAAATAAAGTTTTTTTTCCATTTATATAAAAACGGATTATATTTGTGTAGCTCAAGTGAAAAAAAACATTACCTTCTTTCTATTATGAAAAATGCCAGTTTACCATCAGGATTTCATTTTTCAATGAACAATTTTCTTTCAGTCTATTTCCTGAAATATTCGTCGGCCATCACTGATACAAATACAAAGTATGTTAATCATTATGACCACACAGGAATTAATTGTCAACACTCTTTATAAATTGATATGAAGTTTTCCGTACTTATCGCTCACTATAATAATGCTTCATTGTTCAGGGATTGTTACGATTCTCTGCTAAAACAGACCTACTTTAATTGGGAGGTTGTTATTGTAGATGACGCTTCTTCAGAAGGTGAAAAAGAGCAGGTAAAGACCCTCATTGCAGGAGATGAAAGATTTAAGTTTTTTGAAAATGAAAAGAATAGTGGTGTAGGCGTTACAAAAAGCAGGCTGATAGAATTGGCAACCGGAGAAATTTGTGGTTTTGTAGACCCGGATGATGCCATACTTCCCACAGCGATTGAAAAGGCAATTCAAATTTTTAAAGATAAAAAGAATGTGGTACTTACCTATTCCCGCTTTATGGGTTGTGATAAGGACCTGAAACCTATTGCACCATTTAAATCTGCAATGCAGGTAAGGAACGGTGATCCCTATTTTTTCAATTATCCCAACCAGATCAATCATTTTGTAACGTTCAGAAAGGGTGTTTATGAACACACAGAAAAAATGAATCCGGGGTTAAGAATTGCAGAGGATCAGGATCTGTATTTAAAGATGTATGAAAAAGGAAATGTTTATTTTATAGATGACACCAATTATCTTTACAGGGCTCATGCAGGAGGCATTTCCCAGAATAACAATAAAGATAAATCTTATGATTACTTTGCACAGGTTGTTTTAGAGACCATGAAAAGAAGAAATCTTACAAGCATCAATGGAAAAAAGATCCCGAAAAACTATACCTGTTATCAGGAGATCTTTGCTCTTTTGGAATATCAGCATGGAATTTGGTACAGGATTAAAAAAAATATAATTATTACTTTACAAAAACTTTTCAGATAATGTCAGAAAATAAGAAAATACAGGTCCTTTTCAGACACCGCTCGATGGAAATGGGAGGGGTGGAAAAAGTGGTATTGAGCATGCTCAACAATCTAAACCGTGACAAATTTGAATTAACCATATGCCTAAACATGAATCAAGGAGAGCTTCGAAATGAAATCCCTAGCCATGTAAAAAAGGTTTACCTCACCGAAGGCAAAGAAAGTTTTTCTAAAAATCCTTTTATTCACAAGCTCCAGCTTGTTCGCAGAAGATTAAAACTGATGCGAATATTAAAAAATCCCAGAATATCTGACCGTATCTTAGGAAATAAAAAGTTTGATATAGAAATTTCACCTTCTTATGCTACATTCTCATCCGTCAATAATTCAAGCAATAAACACTCAAAAAAAATTGGCTGGTTTCATTCTGAAATTAATTTACCTGCCTTACAACCAGCAGTTCCGGAAATCATAGATAACTTTCAAAAGTTTGATCATATGATTTACTGTTCGAAAAGAATCAAAGAAATGATGCATCTTTATTATCCGGACTTAAAATATCCTTCAGAAAGTGTAGTCATCAATGCTATTCCTATCGAAGAAGTTAAAAAAAAGGCAGAAGAAAAATTAAAGGACTTCCCTCAAGGACCAGTGTTTGTCTCTGTAGGCAGACTACATCATAGGAAAGGTTATCACAAACTTATTGATGCTCATAAAAGACTGATAGACGAAGGTTTCCATCATAGTATCTTAATACTTGGGAACGGAGAAGAAATGGAAAACCTAAAAGCACAGATCAACACCCATAATGTTCAGAACACATTTATTTTATGTGGCAATAAAATGAATCCCTATCCTTACATTAAAAATGCTGATTACTTTATTCTTCCATCCGAATCAGAAGCGTGGCCACTTGTAATTGCTGAAGCACTCATTCTTCAAAAACCGATTATTGCTACAGATACGGGTGATGTAGGAATTATGATTAAAGATCGAGAAACAGGATATCTGATCAATTATGAAACCAACGAAATGTATGAAGCCATGAAAAAATTCCTTTCTGATCCGGAGTTGATCTCCAGAATCAGAAAGAATCTTCTTACTATCGAAGATCAGTTTGACAATCAAAAAATCTTCAATGCCGTTGAACAGATTCTTGAAAATCTTTATCAACAAAAACAAAGCGAGTGATGATTATTGAATCACCATCACTCCGCTTCAAAGTTTTCTAACCCAATAATATTCATCAGATCGGAAACCGTTTCCATATTTTTAAATTGATCCGGATCAAGCTGTTGATCAAAATTTTCATCTACAAAAGCAATTACAGAAAGCAAGCTAATAGAATCGTAATTCTCCAAATCTTTTAGCTTAGTTTCTTTGCTCAATACTTGATTTTCTTCTAGTTCCTCTTGTAATTTTTCTAAAAAGATGGAAGTTTTCATATATTTTAAATTTTGTGATTCGAAATTAAAAATCCATAATGGTAGCAGCCCAGGAATATCCTACTCCAAAGCCGGCAATTAAAATCTTATTTCCTTTTTTCAACAGACCTTTATCCTGCATATCTTTCAGGGCTATTGGAATGGTTGCGGAGACTGTATTTCCTGTTTTTCCCATGTCAATGTAGAATTTTTCTGTGGGAATTTTTGTTTTCCGTCTCAAATAATTCAGCATAAAAGAATTGGCCTGATGAAAAACAAAATAATCAATATCATCCATAATGAGCGCATTAGCATCCATGGTTTCTTTAATCAACCCCGGAATCTTTTCTATGGTAAAATTAAAAATTTCAGGTCCGTTCATATAAAGATTCTCAGGACCAAATTCATGATGGGGATTTACTAGAAAATTTGTCCTGAAGCCTCCCTTCTTCACCATTAGATTTTCCGCCCCGCTGCCATCAGTTCCCAGACAGAATTTATAATCCCCAGCATCGGCATCTTTTTCAACAATTACTGAGGCTGATGCATCCCCAAATAAACAACGGTTTCCTTTATCTTTCGGATGAATATGTTTGGTATAGGTTTCCGAAGTGATCAACAAAATACTGCTGGCAATTCCAGCGGTAATTAATCCTTTAGCAAAAGCCAAACCATAAACAAATCCGGAACATCCCAAATTGAAATCTACAGCTCCAATATTTTTCCTCAATCCCAATTTATCCTGTAAAATACAAGCAGTAGTCGGAAGAAAATAATCCGGACTTTGGGTACAGAAAAGAATAAAGTCTATTTTGCTCCTGTCATAATTCTCAAAAACCTTTTCTGACGACTGTATAGCCAGATCCAGCACGGTCTCTTTTTCTGAAGAAATATGACGTTGTACGATCCCTACTTTTTCCCGGATTCTTTCAGAACTCCATTCCGGAAATTCTTTTTCCAAATCCATATTAGTAAGAATCAACTCAGGTAAATAATATTCTATTTTAGAAATTCTTATCATATAAATTCTTTTCTTTGTATGAGAAAAACAAATTTAGAATAATGATATTCATATATCGTATCATATTAAAAATTCATACCACTTATCAATATCTTATCAAGAGAATCTATCTCAAAATTTGTATTGCTAAAGGATTAAAGGTAGGAAAAAATGTTCGTTTTGTAGAAGTTCCCGAATTAGGTACAGAACCTTTTTTAATTGAAATAGGTGACGAAACAACACTTTCTAATAATGTTAGATTCATTAATCATGACGGGGGCTATAATGCTTTACATTTTTTCGAAAAATATAAAGATGTAAGAGCTTTCGGCCGTATAAAAATTGGAAAACAATGCTTTATTGGGGCAGATACCATCATCATGCTCGGCTCAGAAATAGGTGACAACTGTGTACTGGGAGCCGGTTCCATTTTAACGTCCTCTATGCCGAACGGAACAGTGTATGCCGGAGTTCCTGCAAAATTTATTTGTACTATTGAAGAGTATGGCGATAAAGCATTAAAAAACAATGTTATGTATCCACGAGAGCTTGAATTAGATAGGCCTAAACTGGAAGCTTACGTAAAAAAACACCTCCCTCATACTTATAAACCTATAAAAAAATAAATGTCTGAAAAAAAGAAAATTCTTATTAGAATCGGTTCCCTTCGCCATGGTGGTGCAGAAAAAGTTCTGATCAACTTTCTTAAAAACCTCCCCAAAGACAAATATGAAGTTGATCTTTTAATTAACCTTTATACGGGGATGTACATCAAAGAAGTTCCGTCATGGGTAAACTTACATTATCTGTTGAAAGGCGAAATGATTACGACCAATAGACCTCATGAAATTCCAGTAAAGGCATTTAGGGTACTTTATCAGAAAATGTTTTTGATGTTTCCTTCTCTTCTTTATAAATTTATACTAAAAAATAAAAAATATGATGTAGAAATAGCTGCGATCCATGGAATGTATAAAGAAGTCTTATCCAGTCCGCAAAAGGATTCTAAAAAGATCGTGTGGATTCAGAATGATATCTTTAATCTCAAAGAATATACTCCTGATGTGATCAGACAGTTTTTCAAGTTTGACAGAATCCTGGTCATTTCCAATAAACTGAAAGAGGAAATGCAAAAACTGGCTCATAATAATACAGAGAAACAAGCTGTTGTGAAGATCTTTAATCCCATTGATTCCCAGGATACCCTTCATAAAGCTGAAGTTAAAATTACAGATTATCCTTTTTCCAAAGACCTTCCAACGTTTGTAACCATTGGGACAGTATACCCTCAAAAAGGCTACGACAGACTTTTGGATGTCCATAAAAAATTAATGGATGAAGGATTGAAACATCAGATCATCATAATTGGTGATGGATTTGATTTTGAAAATATCCAAGCAAAGCTTAACCAACTGGGACTTCAGGAGACTGTAAAAATGTTAGGGTTCAGAAGTAATCCTTATTCGTATCTTAAACAATCGGATTTCTATATAATGTCATCCCGCCATGAAGGATTTCCTACCATTATTGCGGAAGCTCTTATCCTCAACAAACCTGTAGTATCTACAAATGTTTCAGGAATAAAAGACCTACTTCAAGATGGAAAATTAGGTCTCATTACTCCCAACTCAGAGGAAGGAATTTATGAAGGTATGAAACAATTCTTAACCAACAGCGAACTTTCCGGAAACTATGAAAAGGAAATAGCTCATACAGAACTTCCGTTTGTGCTTGAAAAATCAGTAGCACATCTTCAGGAAATCATTGATCATGTATAAAAGATTTTGTTATGCCAGAATATACAGCAATACAGAAAGATTTTTACAGGGAAAGCGGAAAATGGCTTTCTACATTTGAGATTTGGAAAAAGTGCATTAATCCTAATCTTCACTATCTCTATGTCCTTAGAAAAGCCCAAAAACACCAGAAAAAACCGGTTTCCGGTATGTTTTGGAGATTTGTTTTAAGGCATTATCAGATAAAATATGGTTTCCAGATTTATCCCGAAACACAAATCGGAGAAGGTTTATATCTCGGACACTGGGGAGCGCTTGTCATCAATCCTAAAGCAAGAATTGGGAAAAACTGTAATATTGCCCAAGGAGTAACTATTGGGCAACAAAACAGAGGTAAAAATGAAGGCTATCCTGTTATCGGGAATGAAGTCTGGATAGGCCCAAATGCTGTGATCGTAGGAGGAGTAAACATAGGAAATAATGTTTTAATTGCTCCTAACGCTTACGTGAATTTTGATGTTCCCGGTGATTCTATGGTCATGGGAAATCCCGGCAAGATCTATCCTACAGAAAATGCCACCAATGGATATATCAATAATAAGATCTCTTAATTAGCTTCAAGATTCTTTTTATTAATAATGTAAGCTACCATCAAATTGGGAAGCCAGCATAACCATGCTACGGCAATATAGGAGTTGACAGGATCCTTCGTGATATTGCTTAATAGAGGATACCAAAGTCTCAATGTTACTGCAGCAAAAGTGCATGCATAGCTGTAAATCATCAATTGCTGATGCTTTATCATATTGCCTTTTCTAATCTGAATAAGCCCGGTCAATGTAGTAATCAACCATACTATTCCCAGGAAGATAAACCCTGCAGATGAAATCATTCCACCATTCGCATATAATCCCATATAAATAGCAGAAACAGAACTTATCAATACAGAAATAACATAAGATTTTCCAATTATTCTATGAAGCTGCGGATGCTTATTTCGAAATTTACTGCCAAACTGACGCCAACCAATAAAGAGAGAAATTCCACCAAAAATAATATGAGCAAAAAAGGCAAATTTCCAGATTTGATTTTGAAGAACCTCCCAAGATTTAGAACCCAGAAAAGTATTTTCATGGGCAACAAAAAAATAAATTAAAGGATAGGCACCTATCAGCAATGCTAAAATACAGATGATAATAAATAAGAGTTTCCTCATAACAATTGATTCTTTTTTCTGTAAAATTGGGCATAAAGAAACACTCTACTGTTCCAAAATGAAAGATGAAACCAATATTATAAAAACTTATGATCTTACACTTATGGTTCTACCATAAGATTTTGACTTTTTAAAAATTCTCTGGGAGAGCAATTCATATATTTTTTAAAATTCCGGTTAAATGAGGTCTTTGAATTGAATCCACTTTCAAAGGCCAATGATAGAATCGTGTATTTTTGATTTTCAGGAAGGCTTGCTATTCTTTTAAACTCCTCAACCCGATGACGGTTGATATAATCATAAAAATTCTTATTTTCTACAGAGTTAATGGTCTGAGATAATATATTGGGATGAACATCCAGCAATTGAGCAACATGATTTAAATTAAGTTCCGGATCTTTATACAGCTTTTCATGAGTCATCCGCTCTATCAGTTTTTCATAAACAGCCTGTATAACCTCATCTCCAGGAGAGTTTTTTTGATACTTTACAACTTCATTTTCATCTGCTTTTTCAGCATTAACGGGCAAGTCTAAGATACCAACACGGCTGATCCCAAAATAGGCAGCAATCAAAATAAACAAAACAACCATTGAAAAAATAAGAATATCATTTCTTATGATAACAGCAATCCATATCATTGCAATTCCTGTAATCAGGTAGTATGACCAATTCAAATTAATTTTTTCTGTATTAGAATATTGATCTGAAATTTTTTGTTTGTAATTTTTAATAGCAAGAAGACTCAGAGTTACATACAATACTCCCGAAAAATTCATTAAAAATTTGATCACATCGCTCAATACTTCATACCCTTTCCCTTTATTCTGGTAAACCCTCATTCTATCATGCGGTGACAGCAGTAAAAATGGGAGCAAAACAATATAAATCATTAAAATAGGAATCCAATTCAGCAACCAGGCCTTTTTACCTGGATTACTACCCGTTACAGATAAAATATACAGATAAAGCATTGGACCATGCATAAAGGGAAAAGACAATTCAAAACCAATGAGATAAGGATATTTTAAGTAGCCCCCCGAACGTAATACCACAAAAAAAACGAGATGAACTCCGATAATTAAAAACCATATTGCCAAAAGAAAATCCTGTGTTTTCTTTTTCTGTTTTCCCAGTATCAGAAAAGATGAAAAAAAGGCAATAAAAATCCCTGCCCAATACAATATTCCCAGATCAAAATCCGCCATTGAAACTTTAGGGTTTAGAATCAGGATGTTAAATTATTCATTTTTCTACAGTAAATGGTTATTTATTTCAATAGTTTATAAGTTTTTTTTGAAGAATATAAAAATTTAAAAATATTTTAATCTTGATATTCTATTTTATGATTTATACTTTGTAATTTTATCTTAGGTTTTAAACGTTTGGATTATTGAGAAATCCTTATTCAGGCTAAGGCAAAGTGTATCGGAATATTAGACATGATTTTAAGCATATTTTAATATTAAACTTTGTTAAAAGTGAATAGTTTTTCTGCAAAAAGTATATTTTTGCATAATTATTGATTCAGTCTATTGAATTTGAAAATAATTTAAACGAAATAAATAATTATAAACCATTTAAAATTTAAAATTATGTCACAATCGTACGAAGTTATTTTTGAGAACAATAAGAAATGGGTAGAATCTAAGGTTGCAGAAGATCCACACTTCTTTCAGGAATTGGCAAAAACTCAACACCCTGATTATCTTTATATAGGATGTTCAGACAGTAGAGCAACAGCGGAAGAATTGATGGGTGCAAAACCAGGAGAGGTTTTTGTTCACAGAAATATTGCGAATGTTGTAAATACTTTAGATATGAGTTCCACAGCGGTTATTCAATATGCTGTAGAACATCTTAAAGTAAAACATATTATCGTATGTGGACATTATAACTGTGGCGGTGTAAAAGCAGCGATGACTCCTCAGGATTTAGGATTATTGAATCCTTGGTTGAGAAACATTCGTGATGTTTACAGATTGCACCAAGCAGAACTTGATTCTATCGAAGACGAAGATAAGCGTTATGACAGATTGGTTGAACTGAATGTTCAGGAACAATGTATCAACGTAATAAAAATGGCCTGCGTACAGGAAAGATATATTTTAGAAGAATATCCTATTGTACACGGCTGGGTATTTGACCTTAGAACAGGTAAAATTATTGATCTTGAGATTGATTTTGAGAAAATCTTAAAAGACATCCAAAAGATCTACAATCTTACCGGTTCGGATTGGGTAATGAGCAGAAAGACTAAATAGTTTTTCTAAAAAGAATGTAAAATGAAATTCTGGAGTATTATTGTATTAACGTTTTTTCTGAATTTTACAGCGCTGCCAAGCATTGCTGCGGTGGCAGGCTGGGACATTCTGAGAACAAATATAATAGTGAATGAAGAAGAGCCACATTCTCACCCATCCTCTTTTATTGTTTACGAAAAGACACTTCCAAAACCTTTAGATGTTTTTGACTATCTGAAGTTTTCTGAGCCTGCACCTCAGTCAATGTCTTTTATATTGATAGATGATTCCTTTCATCTATCTCCTTTACTTAGTATATTTTCTCCGCCTCCGGAAGCTTAATTTTAAAGTAGTAGTTAGATTTTTTTATAGTTTTTCATGCCTTTTCAGGTTAATGAATAAGCTGTTTATACTTTTAAAATTAATTTTCCAATCTTTTATAATTGATTATTTAATAATAAATCAATCGGTTATAATATTTTCAAAAATATCATGAAAAAAACATCATTATTAGGAGGAATCAAGGAGAATTTCCCTTCCGGACTCGTTGTATTCTTAGTAGCACTACCATTGTGCTTAGGGATCGCTTTAGCATCTGGAGCACCACCATTATCAGGGATTATTTCCGGAATTGTAGGTGGTCTTGTTGTAGGATTTCTTAGTAATTCAAATATATCAGTTTCAGGACCTGCTGCAGGTCTTACGGCTATAGTACTTACAGCAATTACTGATCTTGGAGCATTTGAACTTTTCTTATGTGCCGGGATTATTGCTGGTCTGATTCAATTGGTCTTAGGCTTTGTAAGGGCTGGTAGTATTTCCAATTATTTTCCAAATAATGTTATTGAAGGAATGCTTGCAGCCATCGGGATCATTATTATTTTAAAACAAATTCCTCACGCATTGGGATTTGATAAAGATTACGAAGGAAACCAATCACTATTCAGTAACGGTCTGAATTTTAACTATTTTACAGAACTCTTCGGGGCAATTCACCTTGGAGCCATTATTGTAACGATTGTATCTGTTGCGATACTTATTGGCTGGGATAAATTTCCGGCTCTTAGAAGAATGAAAATGCTTCCAGGAGCATTAGTGGCTGTAGTTGCCGGAATATTGTTAAACGAACTGTTCAAACTATCAGGAAGTACATTAGCTATTGGTACGGAACATTTAGTATCATTACCTGTTCCGAAATCATTAGATGACTTTAAGAACTTAATTACCATGCCGGATTTTGGAGGTTTTACCAATCCTAAAGTATGGATTGTAGGAGCAACTATTGCCATTGTAGCTTCTATTGAAACATTACTTTGTATTGAAGCTTCTGACAGATTAGACAAGCAAAGAAGAATTACAGATACCAACCTTGAGCTTAAAGCACAAGGAATAGGAAACCTGATAAGTTCATTTATTGGTGGACTTCCTATGACCTCTGTAGTAGTGAGAAGTTCTGCCAATGCCAACGCAGGGGCTACTTCTAAATCATCTGCGATGATTCATGGTGTACTTTTGTTAGTGTGTGTATTGAGCATTCCATTCATCCTTAACCTTATCCCACTAGCAACTCTTGCTGCCGTGCTGATTCTTGTAGGATATAAGTTGGCGAAGCCTGCTACTTTTAAACATTTCTGGCATCTTGGAAAGTTCCAGTTTGTACCATTTGTAGCTACAGTGGTAGCGGTGGTAGCCACTGATCTTCTAAAAGGTGTTGGTATTGGTCTTGCGATCTCTGTATTCTACATCCTTCAGGGAAATATGAAAAGAGCTTATTACTTAAGCAGAGAAAAACTGGATGATGCAGATGGAATCAAGATTAAACTGGCTGAAGAAGTATCTTTCTTAAATAAAGCAGCCATTAAAAAAACATTAAAAAACATAAAATCTAACTCTACGGTAATCATTGATGCAAGAGAGACTTCATATATTGCGACAGATGTACTGGAAATGATCCAGGATTTTGCCAATATCCGTGCCAAAGAAGAAGACATCAATGTAGAACTTCTAGGCTTTAAAACATCATACAAAGATTATGAAAAAAGTGAGGATTCTCACATCCTGATTACCCACAAAAGAGCAATGTAAGCTCATCTCAATTATTTTATTTTAAATTTAACAATTCAACAAACAACTAAATTATATGAAAGCACATACATACGAAACTCAGTCTACCATTACTCCTGAAAAAGCATTAGAATTTTTAAAGGAAGGAAACCAAAGGTTCGTTAATAATCTTAAAGCCAACAGAGACCTTCTGGAGCAGGTAAATGCAACCCGTGAAGGACAATGGCCTTTTGCAGTAGTTCTAAGCTGTATAGACAGCCGTACTTCTGCAGAATTGATTTTCGACCAGGGATTGGGAGATGTTTTCAGTATCAGAATTGCCGGTAATTTTGTCAACCAGGACATACTTGGTTCTATGGAATTTGGCTGTAATGTAGCAGGTTCTAAACTAATTGTGGTTTTAGGACACACTAAATGCGGCGCTCTGAAAGGAGGTCTTGATGCAGCACAAATTGAAGGAATGGGAATGGACAACCTGAACCACCTTATCAATCATTTCAATCCAATTATCAATGACGTGATTGAAGAAAATGAAGAACGTTCATCAAAAAACAGCTCTCTTTTAGAAAGACTTAATCACCAGAATATCAAAAGCTCAATCGAAGACATCCGTAAACAAAGCTCAACCCTTAAAAGGCTTGAAGAAGAAGGTAAGATCAAAATCGTTGGAGCTAACTATGATGTTGAAACGGGAGCGGTAAACTGGTTATAAAAATAATCAAGAGGTCCTATTTAGCTACTTACTAAAAAAGTATATAATATAAGCTCAGATAAATTGATTGGAAATTAATTTAAAAGTAAAACAGAAGGCCATCGGAAATCCGATGGCCTTTATTTATCTTATAAAACTGAAGTAGGAAAAATGATGAATTACTTTCCGTTAAATGCAGACATCGTATTGTTGATTCCTGCAAAAACAAAAGAAAGACTGGCTTTCGAAAAAGTATCTATTCTTTCGGTAAGTTTTTCTGCTTCTTCTTCACTCCATGTTCCCAATACGTAATCAACCTGACGTCCAGCTGCAAAATCTGCTGAAATTCCAAAACGAAGCCTCGCATAATTCTGAGTCTGTAATACTTCATTAATATTTTTAAGCCCATTGTGACCCGCATCAGAACCTTTGCCTTTCATCCTTAGGGTTCCGAAAGGGAGAGCCAGATCGTCTGTTACAATCAATACATTTTCCAAAGGAATATTTTCTTTCTGCATCCAATATCTTACAGCATTACCAGATAAATTCATATAGGTGTCCGGCTTAAGAACAAGAACTTTTCTTCCCTTATATTTTCCTTCTGCCATCCAGCCAAAATTAGCCGTATTGAATGATACTTCAAGTTTTTCAGCTATTCTTTCAGCCACTTTAAAGCCTATATTGTGTCGTGTATTTTCATATTCTGAGCCCTTGTTTCCAAGCCCAACAATTAAATATTTCATCAGAAATTTTTTGCAAAATTAAGAGTTATAAAATAAAAAACTCAATCTTAGGAAGATTGAGTTTAAATATTATTGAAAAACTATTCTATCTTGGTTTATAAATATAGTTTACACCGTAACCTTTTGTCATATAAGTTTGTATATCATAGACATAGTTTGTACTCATAACAATAGGAACTGGAATAGGTACTGTAATATCTGTTACAGACCATCTCTTAGGGCTATTCGGAGACAAAATCAAACTCTCTTTAATACTGCTTTTAGTTGCTAACAGCCTTGAGATTTTATACACCTGTGGTAATAAAGTAAATGGGCTGATCTGTTGATCATAAGCATAATATTCAAAGCTATATTTTTCAGTAGGAGCTCCCAGTACATTTGGATTATTTGAAGTTACTGGTCCTGAAATTTGAAGTACTTTAGATACATTATCTCCTACGTAAGTAAAATCTGATTTTGAATACTCTGTATACTTAATTGGACCTCCTATAACCTCCTCTCCTTTTACTGTCGTCATTGACTCTAATTTTGAAGTAGCCGCGTTATAAGTTAAAGTATGAATATATTTTTCGGAAGCAAATAAGGTTTGAGGCCCTGGTTTAATAGAAGGCGGAACCGGTGGTGGTCTTCTAAAGACAGAACGAGTCTCAGAAATCGACTGTAGTTGGCTGTTATTTCCATAATTGAACTGTCTATCATAAGAGATACTATCTTTATCAAGTTTTCCGTTTCCATCAAGATCAAGAAAACCTCTAAAATTGATCTGGCTGATTCTCTCACCACTATACATAATATCAGTAATAGAAGCACTGTCTGTAATTACTCTGTTTACAAGCAATCCGCTGTACTGATATTCTGCCAGAGTATCTTTAGCCGTAACTTCTCTATATAATGCTCTTGGGCCACTCAGCCCTCCTGTATTATTCAAATCCAAAAGAGGATTCCCGTCTTCATCCAATAAATCTTTGCAGGAATGGATTGAAGAAAAGCCTGCAATTAATAAGATAAAATAGAAAATTTGTTTCATTTCCTGGTAATTGATTATTTTTTGACAAATATAATTTTTTTTTGCATAAAAATTATATGATTATTTATATTCCGAATAAGATTAACAATAATTGTTCATCTATAATGATCAATAGGTAAATATCAGATTCTGAGGCCTGTTATCACCATGTGATGTGGGCTTTGATAGTCCCGTACTGTATGAAGTGAAACCAGCATCCCAAAAGGAGTAATACCAGCAAGCACATTAAGAAAATAGTTTTTTGCCATATATTTTTAATTTGTTCAAATATAATCCAATTTTATACAACACAGGCTATTAAAGCCAATAAATTCATAAAGAATAAAGCTAATAAATAAAAAAAACCTAAAAACATAACGCTTTTAGGTTCTTATTTATTATATAAGTTTGCAAATTAATAAGGTTGCAATACGGACGTTGTTAAAACAGATTGCACCATATCACTACTAAGGACTGATCCGTCTACAGCTCTTCCAATCCCAAGGGTTGTCCCATTTAATGTCCTGTTTATACAAGCTACCTTAACAGAATACTTGTTTTTAGGAGTAAGATTCTCAAGCGTCGCATTAAGATTAAATATTTTATAGGCACCACTGTCCCCCAGCAACACATCAGTTCTCACTGCTTTAAGCTTATTATCAACAAATACACCACAGGCAAAACTTGCAGATGCCGTACTGGCATTAACCTTTTGAGCAGTGGTTTGAAATGAAAATGTCACTTTATTGGTCATGTTAGTTACAGAAAAGGTATCGATAGCTTGAGGGATTACAAGCCAGCTGCTCGTTAAGTCATCATTCTCATTATAAGGTACAGGGTTACCATTACTATTAAATGAAACTCCTGTTTGATCTGCAACTGTATTAATAGAAAACAAGGACATACTTCCCTGCCCATCAGCTATTTTGATACTTTTCCAATCATTTGCTGTCATTGTCGAATTATTATGAAAAATATCACCAGCATTACCTGGCGATCCTTTTAATACATCAGTACCGTTAGTTCTTAGCTCCCTTCTTATATTGATATCTCCATTTACATCTAACTTATTAACAGGATTTGGAGTATTAATACCGACCTGAGCTTTAATGCATCCGATAATCAATAAAAATTGAATAAAAAATATTTTTTTCATAATTGGTTTTTAATTTATTATCGTGTTAAATGCTTGAGGAACTTCATATACATCTACTTTCAAAGATGATTGAGCAATAAAACCGTTAATATTGGTGTTTGTATTTTTTCCTATCGCTAATTTTCTATTTGAAGCATCGCCATATGACACAAGTCTTGAACATCCTACACTTACGGTATGATTTCCTTTAGAAAGATTTGCTACAACACCAATTTGATTGTGTGTAAGGAAAGGATATTGAGCACTACTCGCCTTTAAGTTACTTTGTCTTAAATTGATTAGTTTATCATCTACAAAAATACCACAGGCATAGTCTATAGATGTATCTGTACTCCCGTTAGCTGCAAAGTTCGACTGCACTACCGTTTCAAACTGAAAATAGGCTTTACTCTCAGTACTGTATACACTGATATTTTGTGACAATCCACTAATTTTTTTAAATCCAGTAAGACTTGCAAAATCTGCCCCTTTTGTAAAGGTTGCTGCTTTAGAAGTAGTCATATTGGGTTCATCCGAATACGAAAAATCCATCCCTACTTTATCCGAAAAGGAATTATTAAAGATCAAATAAAACTTATTCGGTTCATATTCCGGAATACGAAGAGTTTTCCAGATAGGTGCATATCCTTCCCCTTGAGAAACCAGTAACTGGTCATTATTTCCCATAGAAAGGGTATTATCTGTAGCATCCAATACAGCAATTTTGTCTCTAAGGTTCAAATCCCCGTTTACATCCAGTTTTGCTTTTGGAGATTCAGTATTAATACCCACCTGGGCTGAAAGCATCAAACCCGAGGCAAGAAGTAAAGTTGATAATATATTTTTCATCACTTGGTTTAATTAGATTTATAGGTTACATATTCAATAACATCGATCTTCATATTAGATTCCAGCGTAAATGCATTAGACGCTCCATTGGAACTTTGAACATCACGACCTATGGCAAACTGAGAGTCTATGTTTGATGTATTGATTTTTCTACATGCAATTTCAAGTTTCTGTACTCCTACAGGAACATTGAGTTCTGTATAATTAAGTGTGAAAATATAATCCTGAACACCGGCTTTTGCAGTGTTATTATTGGAAGCTACTCTATCAGGACGCACAGCAACCAATTTATCATTTCTGAAAACAGCGCAAGCGAATCTTACATTATCAGAAGTTGTAGATACCGGTGCTTTCATTTCAATTCCTGTCTGAAACTGATACGTAAGTCTGTTTTTACCATTTTTAATAGTGAATGTATTTTTAAGGCCATCAATTTTCACCCATTTACCTTTGGCAGCATCATTGATATCATCTCCAACGCTATTTCTAGAGACTCCATCCCCTTGAACACTATTGGAAAGAGCTGTAATACCCGTCTGATCTGATGATAAATATGAATTGATTAGCTTATACTGTCCCTCTTCCATAAAAGGAACATTTAATGATTTCCAAACAGGGGATTTACCGTCTCCTTGAGAGACTAAAACCTGTCCGTTTAATCCTGCATTTCCTACTTGAGTGGAAGTTCCACCTACTCTAAGTTCTCTTCTTAAAGTAGTCTTTCCATTCACATCGAGCGTTGATTTTGGTTTAGCGGTCCCGATTCCCACCTGTGCGTTGACATAGAAAGAAACAAGTCCAACTGCACAACTGTATATAATTTTTTTCATAATAAGGACTGCAAAGGTACGAATTACGAATCGAAAAAATTCCAGTTATTATATTTAAAACTATAGAAATAAACACATTACGCAATAGAATTAATTATATGAAAAAGTAGAATTATTTCTACAAAACCCTTTTTATTCAAATCAATTGAAATACTAAAACTCTTTAGACTCCTTATTGATCGATGTTTATTGAATGTTTTTTTCTCATCAAAACGTGATTTTAAACCGTCTAAAAAGCCCTTAATTCCCTTGTAAATGAATAGTTTAACAAAAAAAACATGATAACAATCACAAAAAACCATATAAAAACTAATTTTTTTATATGGTTTACATCTTTTACGGAAAACTTTTTAATATTTGAAAACTATACCTTAATTATTTTCAATAATAGCCTTTAGCAGGACATTCACCTCATCTACGTTTTTAATACGCTCTTTTCTCATCATCAACTGGTTCCCTTCCTTACCAGATTTCTCCTTAAGCTGTGCTTCTGCAGGATTGCTTGTTAAATAATTAATAATATGCCTGAATCTATCGGTCTGATAAAATTTATCCTGAGGATTGCTTGGAAAATAGCCTAAAAATATACCGTTTTTCATTACAATCTTCTCAAAACCAATATCTGCAGCCAGCCATTTCAAAGAAACACTTTTCAGTAAATTCACTGCTTCTTTCGGCAACGCACCGAACCTGTCAATCAGTTCAAGTTCAAACTGATGAAGATCTTTTTCATTATTAATCTCAGCAATTTTCTGATACAATAACAATCTCTCTTCGGTATTAGAAATATAAAAATCAGGCAGCATAAGTTCAAGATCTGTATCAATATTGACATCCTTTATAGATTTAAAAAGCTTTTGTCTGTCTTCTTCATTTTCAAATAAATTCTCAAAATCAACATCATCCTTCAATTCTTCAAGGGCTTCCTGCATCAGTTTCTGATACGTTTCAAATCCCATCTCATTAATAAATCCACTTTGTTCTGCTCCCAATAAATCCCCGGCACCACGAATTTCAAGATCTTTCATCGCAATCTGAAAACCGCTCCCAAGATCAGAAAACTGCTCAATAGCCTCCAATCGTTTTCTGGCATCAGAAGTCATCATATCATAAGGTGGGGTAATCAGAAAACAAAAAGCTTTCCTATTGCTTCGTCCTACTCTTCCTCTCATCTGGTGAAGATCTGCCATTCCAAACCGTTGAGCATCATTAATAAAGATGGTATTCGCATTCGGAACGTCCACTCCACTTTCTACAATAGTGGTAGAAACAAGTACATCATACTTGCCTTCCATAAAATCAAGGACATTCTTTTCCAACTGTTTACCATCCATCTGCCCATGTCCTGTGATTACTCTGGCATCAGGAACCAGACGCTGGATAAGCCCGGCAATATCTTTAAGGTTTTCAATTCTGTTATTAATAAAATAGACCTGGCCATCTCTCTGAATTTCATAAGAAATAGCATCACGAATGATCTCTTCATTAAATCCTACCAACTGGGTATCTACCGGTTGTCTGTTGGGTGGTGGTGTTTTAATTACGGATAAATCCCTTGCCGCCATTAAAGAAAACTGCAATGTTCTCGGAATCGGAGTAGCAGTAAGAGTAAGGGTATCTACATTACTTTTCAGAGTCTTTAATTTATCTTTCACTGAAACGCCAAACTTATGCTCTTCATCAATAATCAATAATCCAAGATCCTTGAATTTAACAGAACTACTTGCTAACTGATGGGTTCCTATAATAATATCTACTTTACCATTCTTAAGATTATCCAATGTTTCAGACTTCTGCTTAGCCGTTCTGAATCGGTTAACATAGGAAACATTTACCGGAAAATCTTTAAGCCTCTCCTTGAAACTTCTATAGTGCTGAAATGCCAAAATAGTAGTAGGAACTAATACAGCAACCTGTTTTCCATCTGTAGCGGCTTTGAACGCAGCACGAATTGCAACCTCTGTTTTCCCAAAACCTACATCCCCACAAACCAAACGATCCATTACCGTATCCGCTTCCATATCTTTTTTCACATCTATAGTAGCTTTTTCCTGATCCGGGGTATCTTCATAAATAAAGCTTGCTTCCAACTCATTCTGCAGATAAGAATCTGGCGTATAAGCAAATCCTTTTGCGGTTTTTCTTTGCGCGTATAATTTAATAAGATCAAATGCAATCTGCTTTACCTTAGCTTTTGTTTTTTGCTTTAAAGACTTCCAGGTTGGGGAACCAAGTTTACTCAGTACAATCTCCCTACCATCCGGTCCGTTATATTTCGATATCTTATGTAATGAATGAATACTTACATATAATAAATCTCCGTTTTTATAAGTCAGTTTAAAACATTCCTGAATTTTTCCGTCATTATTCACTTTCACCAATCCCATAAACTTTCCGATTCCATGATCGATATGGGCAATATAATCACCAATCTTCAAAGACATCAGGTCTTTTAAAGTAAGCTGCTCTGATTTTGCAAAGGTATTTTTAGCCTTATATCTTTGATAACGGTCAAAGATCTGGTGATCGGTATATACTAACAGCTTGTGCCCGTTATCTACAAACCCTTCATGGAGTTCTGATTTAAAGCTTTTAAAAGGAAGTTCATGTTCAAGCTCTTCAAAGATAGACTCCAATCTTTCTTTCTGCTTTTCCGTTGAAAAGGAAATCCAGGTATCAAACCCATCTTCCTGCTTTTCTTCCATATCTTCGATCAAAAGCTCAAAGTTTTTATGGAAGGAAGGCTGTGGAAGCTGTTCCATTTTTACTTCAGCAATGTCCTTCAATCCTTCAATAGCAACATTTCCGAAGTCTACTGTCTTAAATTTTTTATAATCAAATACAAACTCCTGATCAGAAATAAAAAGTTCTTGTGGAGTTCTATGAGCCACCTGCTTACTTAAGGTTTCATATTTTTCAAGGGATTTTTCATAGAATGTTTTAATCTTCTGCATCCCGATCATTCCATTTTTAGAAACCACATAGCTTTCTTTAGGCAATAGCTGCAGTAATGAAACCCTGCTTCCCGTTACTGAAAAATTCATATTGGATACCAACTGAAAATCTTTCACTTTATCTATAGAAAGCTGAGTTTCTATATCAAACGTTTTAATACTTTCTACTTCATTACCAAAGAACGTGATTCTATATGGTTTTTCATAGGAATAAGAGAATACATCCACAATTCCTCCTCTTACAGAGAATTCTCCGGGTTCGGAAACAAAATCTGCCTGCTGGAAATGATAATGGTTAAGAAGTTCATCTACAAAATCGAAATCCAGTTGATCTCCTACTTTTATATGATGGGAAATGGCTTTAAAATCTTCCTTCTTCAGTACTTTTTCTGATAAAGCTCCGGCATAGGCAACAATTACTTTTGGAGATCTCCCGGAATTGATTTTATTCAGTACCTCAGTCCTTAGCACAAGATTGGCATTCTGTGTTTTTTCCACCTGGTAAGGCTCAAGGTGAGTCGCCGGAAAATACAATACCTTTTCTTTCCCCAGCAAATCTTCCATTTCGGTATTCGCATACAATGCATCCTCTTTATCATCTACCAGATAAAGAATATTTTTTTTCTGAACCAAAAACAGTTCAGCCACAAAAACAGAAACTGAGGAACCTGCGCTCCCTTTCACGGCAATATGCTGACTATTTTCTAACTGGGTAAAAATTTCTTTTCCGAATTCTTTTTGCATCAGATCCGGAAGGAACTTTTCATTGATGGATTTTAACTGCATAAATAGTAATGGTATAAACGACAAAAGCGATTTCGGGAGTTTTCCGAAACCGTTTAATGGTATACAAAGGTAAGGATATTTTTTTCTTTGAATGGAAATCCGCAGACTTTAAGATTTAAAATGAATTACTTAGCCTGTTTAAATCTTAATTTTTTATTAATTTAATTAATTACCTGTTAAAAAAAATCGAATATTTTCTCATGGCATAGTGTTTGGGATTCACAATGAACCAAACATTAAAAGTAGTATTATGAAAAAAGCAATGAAAATTCTAGGAGTTTTGATGCTGTTTGTTTTTACAGCATTATCTTTTTGGTCGTGTAGCAAGGATGATGATCCGGCAGATAACGATTTTTTTGCAGGAACCTATAAAGGAAGCGTATCTTATAAAGATGGAGGCTCTACCAACATCAGTACAGATGCAGGAAGCGTATTCGTAACAAAGATTGCCAGTGGTACTAAGTACAATTTTTCCTTCTCAAACAGTATTCCGAGTCTCAATGGAATAGAATTCGACAAACAGGGAGACAACACCTTAGTAATGGTAGGATCTACTGCCACTTCTTATATCAGAATTGATAATAATACATTGAAAATTTTTTATACCCAGGATGGTAAAACATGGACAGCCAATTGTACACGTTAACATCCACTAAGTATTCAAAAGCCTGTTCTCCTAACCGAAAGCAGGCTTTTTTTATTCTTCAGCCAACGACTTTAATTTTTTTTTAAGCTGTAATAAACTTTAGTTAAGTTTAAAAAACCAAAATTTTTAGCCTACTTTTTGTATATCTTTATTCAACAAAAATAAACAGTATTCCTATGAAAAAATTATTATCAGCAATGTCATTAGTCTTAGGATTAGGCCTTGCTACTGCTCAGCAGACTGCTCCCGCTACAAGTACTCCTCATGCGCCTGTAAAAGCTACTGCCACTAAACCTGCAGAAGTAAAAGCTGCAAAACCTATGGCCGCTAAAACAGCTAAGCCGGCAGAAGTAAAACCTGCTCAGCCTGCTGCTAAAATGAAAAAAGACGGCACTCCGGACAAGAGATATAAAGAAAACAAACATCTTAAAAAAGATGGTACTCCGGACAAAAGGTATAAAGCAAATAAATAAAGCATAACATCAACATATAGTTGTTATTTTCATAATCAAATTTCGAGAAAAGCCGATGGATTTATTTCATCGGTTTTTATGCCTTTCATTCTAAAAAATAATTCCACAATTCTCTACTTATTTATAAATTTGAACCATGTTAAACTTCTTCAAGAAAAACGCGGCACTTATCTGGGCAAAAAAACATGTTCAAAAGGCAGAGGAATTCAAAAAAAATGCAGAGAGAAACCAAGAAGACTTATTGATTTCCCTTATCAGCACAGCTCAGAAAACACTTTTTGGGCGGGAACATGATTTTGAAAGCATCCGTTCTGTAAAAGATTTTCAGGACAGAGTTGCTGTTGCCGACTATGAAGATTTAAAACCTTACATAGAAAGAGTAAAAAAAGGACAAGGAAACATCTTATGGACAGATACTCCTGAATATTTTGCCAAAACGTCAGGAACTACTTCTGGGTCAAAATACATCCCTATCTCTAAAGAAGGAATGCCTTATCAGATTGCAGGGGCTCAAAGTGCTTTATTTCATTATATAAGCAAAAAGAACAATGCGGATTTTGTTAACGGAAAAATGATCTTTCTTCAGGGAAGCCCTGAACTGGAAGAAGTTTTCGGAATTAAAACGGGAAGATTATCCGGAATTGTAGCGCATCATATCCCTAATTACCTTCAAAAAAACAGATTACCAAGCTGGGAAACCAATATCATGGAAGACTGGGAAGCAAAAGTAGATAAGATTGTTGAGGAAACGGAAAAACAAAATATGACCCTGATTTCAGGAATACCGCCCTGGCTCATCATGTATTTTGAAAAACTGACTGCAAAACATGGAAAAAAAATAAAACAACTTTTCCCTAACCTCCAGCTTATTGTCACAGGTGGTGTAAATTATGAACCCTACCGTGATAAAATGGAAGATTTATTGGGTGGAAAAGTAGATATCATTCAAACTTTTCCTGCCTCTGAAGGGTTCTTTGCCTTTCAGGATGATTATACAAAGGAAGGTCTTCTTCTTCTGACCAACCACGGTATTTTCTATGAATTTATTCCATTGGAAGAGTACGGAAAACCAAATGCCAGAAGATTAACATTAAAAGAAATTGAGCTTCATAAAGATTACGCCTTGATTTTAACAACCAACTCTGGATTATGGGCCTACTCTATTGGTGATGTAGTAAGATTTATTGATAAAAACCCGTATAGAGTGCTGGTAAGTGGAAGGACCAAACATTTTACTTCAGCCTTCGGGGAGCATGTTATTGCATTTGAAGTAGAAGAAGCTCTAAAAGCAACTCTCGAAAAACATCCGGCACAGGTCACTGAATTTCATTTAGCCCCACAGGTCAATCCAGGTGAGGGGCTTCCGTATCACGAATGGCTGATTGAGTTTGAAAAAGATCCTGAAAACATGGAAGCATTTAGAAATGAATTGGATCAGCAGCTTAGAAATAGAAACACTTATTATGACGATCTGATTTCTGGAAATATTCTGGAAAAGCTTCATATCACAAGGCTGAAAAAAAATGCGTTCCATGAATATGCAAAGTCTCAGGGAAAATTGGGGGGACAAAATAAGACTCCCAGATTAGCTAATGACAGAAATATCGCAAATTTGTTAGAAATTTATAAATTTTAGAGATATTTTTTCAATTCCAAAAACATATATTCAAAAAAAATTATAAATTTGAAAAACTAAACGAAAATAATGAAAGCATCTGTACTGTTGAAATCATCTTTATTAACGTCTTTATTTGTTATTACGTCTTGCGCTACTACAAAATATAGCGATGATGTTTCAAAAAACAACTATTCCAATCTGGAAGCCGGAAAAGTTTACAAAGTTACCTTGAGAGACGGGTCTCCAAAGCAGAAAATCCTATTCAGAAATATTGTTGGAGATAATCTTGTAGGTACTGCCGGAAAAAAAGACAGTACAGAAGTAATTATTCCAAAATCTAATGTAGCAGCCGTGAAAGACAGAAGAAAAGCAAGAATTGCAGCAGGCGCTACCATTATCGGGGCAGCAGGAGTTGCTGCTATCATTATCAGTTCTTCCAGAGCCGACTAAAATAGATTTTATCTTTTGATATATATTTACTATATCTTTTAAAAATCAAGATATACATAGCCCTAAATAAATTTTTAGGGCTATTTTTGTTCATGATTTCCTTTACCCCGTTACAAACATTACAAAATGTTGAGTTCAGAAATCTTCTTACTGGGAGATTTTTTATTGTTTTAGCTTTCAGAATGCTTGCTACCTTATTAGGATGGTGGGTGTATCAATTAACCAAAGATCCTTTTTCAATTGGACTTATCGGACTTTCAGAGGTTATTCCCGCGGTGAGCTGCGCCTTATATGCTGGTCATGTTATTGATATGAATGAAAAAAAGAGGCTTTTACTCATTTGTAATTATGCCTATATATTTCTAATCGGACTTCTTTTGATTCCGGCTTTTCTCAATGTTCAAATGCATTTTACGGGACATCAAATTACCTATTTCATTTATGGAGTTATATTTTTTACAGGAATAGCAAGAGCCTTTATAGGACCCATTGTTCCTTCTATGATTCCTAAAATTGTAAAGAAAGAAAACTTACCTAATGCTGTCACCCTTAACCAGGCAACCTTTCTGATTTCTTCAGTTTGCGGACATGCGGTGGGAGGTCTTCTTATTGGATATTTCGGGGTACAGTGGACATTGGTTGTTATTTTATCCCTGATATTCATTGCCTCGCTTTTTTTCTGGCAGCTTAATAAGCAACATTCTGAACATAAGAAAGAAAATGTAGATGTTGTGGAAAGCATGCGTGAAGGAATTACTTATATTTTTAAAACAAAGGAAATCCTGGGAGCTCTGTGCCTTGATATGTTTGCCGTACTTTTTGGAGGAGCAGTAGCAATGATTCCTGTATTTGCAACGGATATCCTGAATTCAGGAGCGGAAGGCTTCGGTTTACTGAATGCAGCTTCTGATATTGGATCTATGTTTATTATCACACTTTTATCTATTATTCCTTTACGAAAAAATCAAGGAAAGATACTTCTTGTGGTAGTGACCGGATTTGGAATTTGTATTGTAGGTTTTGGGTTATCTAAACTTTACTGGCTTTCTTTTATGTTCCTTGTATTAAGTGGAATGCTTGATGGTATTTCCGTAGTCATTAGGGGAACCATTGTACAGTTAAAAACTCCAGATCATATAAGAGGACGTGTATTGAGTGTTAATTCCATATTCATTATGTCCAGCAATGAGATGGGACAATTTGAAAGTGGAGTAATGGCTAAATTACTAGGTGTAGTTCGCTCTGTAGTATTTGGCGGATGCATGACAGTCCTGGTAGCCTTAATTGTTGGAAGCACCAATCCGAAACTGAGAAAGATGCAATATTAGCAATTTTATTATCAATTGATTTAAAAACACTTAAAACCAATAAAAATCACACCCCTATAAAATAAGGATAGAATATTTTCTATCCTTATTTTTATTTTACACCTAATTTATTTCAAATAACTCACAATTCACACTACAATTTAAAAACAAAAACCCAACAAACATTACATTTTCCATATAAAACAACTAAAAATAAAAAATACCACATGTCGAAACAATAAGCCATATTCATAAATATATATCACAATTCATTATTAAACATTAATAATTTCATATATTTGTCACAAATACCCCCTTTATGAATAAACTTTTATTTATTTTAAGCTTTTTCGTGACTGGTTTCTGGGCAAGCGCTCAGACTTTTACTGACAAAGCATTACAACAAAGCGCTTCACAGCTCAATACCACCAATACTGAAGGTGATTTCGACAAACTTTTTAAGAAATTTACAGAAACAAAAACTTCTGAAAAATGGCAAGCTAATTACTACGCTGCTGTATCTATGTATCTTAAAGCAGAGTTATTATCAAAAAAGTCTACTGCTTCTGCTACTGAATCGAATGCAATGGCTGAAAAATTTGCACTTGGAACCTCACTCTCGCAGCCAGACAATGCTGAAATAAATACTCTTTTAGGCCTTATCACTCTTCAAAGTATGCAGATAGGCATTTACAGATATCCTGCAAAAGGAACACAAGCTATTACACAGTTTATTTCCAAAGCTGAGAACTCTGATCCCAACAATCCCAGACTGGCAATTTTAAAGGCAAAGTCAGCTGAAAAATCAGGAAACAAGGCTGAAGCTGAGATGCAATATCAAAAAGCTGCAACAGCACTAGATTCTGTACCAGGATGGGGTAAACAACTTATCCAAACGAACAAATAACTCACATTAAGGATTCAATTTTAAATCGGTCAAAATGAAAAAATATCTACTGATTTTTCTAATTTTCATTACCCAAATGGTTTTTGCACAACAGGACTGCATCACTGCGATACCAATCTGTAGTGATTCAGAGATCTCCCTGAAACCTAATGGGTACGGAAGTACAAAAGAAGGAAGTGGCTGTCTAACCAACGAAACAAACTCTATGTGGTTTACTTTCAGCATACAAACAGCTGGAACACTTACCTTTTTAGTCACCCCTATAGGTCCTACAGCAGCCAGCATCGATTACGACTTTGCACTATATGGTCCTAATCACGATTGCGCCAACATAAGAGAAACACCTCTAAGATGTTCTTTTGCAGGACTAGGAAGTTCTATCACCCCCCCTTTAACAGGACTTGATATGACTTCTACAGAGATTACAGAAGGCGGTGCCGGAACTGGATTTGTAAAATATATCGATGTACTTCCAGGACAGGTATATCATTTATTTTTAAATAACTACTCAACAGAGGTTGCCCCTTTCAAGTTAAGCTTCGGAGGAACAGCAACACTACTTACCCCATTTGACAACAATTCATTAAAGATCTACCAACCTTTCCCGTTTTTAAAGCCTGGCCCAAAACAGGATGGAAATATTGACATTTGTGGAAATCCTGTAACATTTGATTTCGGTACATTATCAAATCATATCAGAAATAACAACCCTAATTTTGTTATCAAATATTATCGTAGTCCAGCGGATGCAGCAAGTGATTATGATCCCATCACAACCCCTATTCCAGTAAATACAACTACGAATTATACATACTCTATTTCTTACGTTGATCCTACCAAACCCGTTAACTTCTTAAATCAGTGTAGGGAATTTGGAGATATTAAGTTTTTTGACAGATCTTTTGCATTAACTCCCGGAGAACTTACCTCATGCAGTAATAACAACTCAGGAACAGCATTATATGACCTATCAACAGCAGATATAGGACTAACCCCTAATCTTACTGTAAAGTACTATCCTTCAATGTATGACCTGGACCATGTCATTAACGAAATAACCAATCCTTATCAATATGTTTCTGCAGAAGGATCAGCTTTTGTAAAAGCAACCAATGAATACGGATGTATTACAATTACAGAAATTAAATTAAAATTCAACCCACTGGTAAAAGTTCTTGCTGAACCTACACTTACTGAGTGCCATATAGAAGCAACACCTTCTATGGGGTTGTTTAATCTTGAAAATGCGCCGGTTATAACAGCTGCTTCTGGTTATAAGAAAAAATACTTCCCTTCACTGGCTGATGCTGTAGACGCAACCAATGAGATAACAAACTACAAAACCTATACTGCTCCTAATGGGGTAATCTATGTAAGAGTATATGATAATCTTGGATGTTTCAATGTTGTTAAAGTAACACTTAAAGTACTTCCTCCGGAGAAATCCAGTGTACTTGTTGATAAAATCATTTGTATGGAAGACAAGACCACCCTGGATGCAGGACCTGGATTCAAAAAATACGAATGGAGTACCGGAGCAACTACACAAAGCATCAGCAATGTAGGAGTAGGAACCTATTGGGTAAAACTTACCAGTAAAGTTGGTGAATGTATATCCACTCAGTCCGTAACAGTATACCCTTCCGAACAACCGGTAATCTCCAGCATTGATGTATCTACAACAAACTTAACGGTCAATGTAATTGGAGGAACACCTGACTACAAGTACTCTATAGACAATGTTGTATGGCAGGACTCCAATGTATTTACCAATTTAGCAAGAGGCAATTACAAGATATATGTAAAAGATGCTTACGATTGTGACCCTATTGAAATTGAAGCATTAGTACCTAATATCGTAAACGTTATTACACCTAACGGAGACGGAATTAATGATGTTATGGATTATTCTGCAATTGCAGGCAAGCTAAATCTGACTTTAAGTATTTTTGACAGATATGGTGTTAAAATTCACCAGGCTGACAAATCCAATGGATACAAATGGGACGGAACCATTGCTGGTAAAAAAATACCTACCGGGACGTACTGGTATTCATTAACCTGGAATGAGAATAACCAAAAGAATACACCATTCAAATTCTCTGGATGGATTATTGTGAAAAACAGAGAGTAACATTTTACTCATACAATAAAAATCACCTCAATTGAGGTGATTTTTTTATCAACATACTCAGCCCCCTATTGGTCGTATTTTCACAAAGACTGCTAATAATTTGTTGAATACTATTTTTTAAATATTTTTTAAATAAGCTATCTTTGCACCATGGCGCAGAAAGAAACATTATCATCCCTTACACACGGAAACTTTGCAAAAGAGCTGTCTATAGCGGATGGAAAAATGCCTCCTAATGCAGTGGATTTTGAAAGACTTGTTATTGGAACTTTTTTGATTGACAAAAAAGGTCTTGACCACTCCATTGACCTCCTTACCCCAGAGGTCTTTTATGATCCCAGACATCAGGTCATTTTTTCTACTATCTTAAAACTTTACGAAGGCAACCATCCGGTAGACTTAATGACAATCATTCAGGAACTTAAAAAAGAGGATAAATTAAGTCAAGCAGGAGGTGATCATTATATCATTGATCTTACTATGGGAGTAAGTTCATCTGCCCATATTGAGTATCACGTTCGTGTTATTCTTGAAAAATATATTTTAAGAAGTCTTATTAACGTTTCTGCGAATGTGATTGATTCTTCCTATAAAGAATCAACAGATGTATTTGAACTTCTGGATAAAGCGGAACAGTCTTTCTTTGAGATCACCAACGGAACCATTAAAAAAGGTTTTGATACCGCTAATTCTCTAGTAAAACAAGCGATTGACACCATCAAATCTTTAAAAGACAAAGAGGGACTTTCTGGTGTTCCTTCAGGATTTAGGGATGTAGATAAAGAAACCGGAGGCTGGCAGAATTCCGACCTTATTATCATTGCTGCACGTCCAGCGATGGGAAAAACAGCATTTCTTCTTTCGATGGCAAGAAATATTGCTGTGGGCCACAAAATTCCAATGGCATTGTTTTCTCTCGAAATGGCCTCAGTACAGCTTATTACCAGGATGATTGCTTCGGAAACAAGAATCTCCTCTGAAAAGCTTAGAAAAGGAACCCTTGATGATGAAGAATGGCAAAGACTATTCTCCAACGTATCCGAATTGGAAAATGCGCCTTTATATATAGATGAAACTCCATCACTTTCGATATTCGACTTCCGTGCAAAATGCCGAAGATTAGTAATGCAGCACGGTGTAAGAGTCATAATGGTAGACTACCTTCAATTGATGACAGCAGGTAGCAGCGGAAAAGGAGTTGGAAACCGTGAACAGGAAATTTCCATGATCTCCCGATCATTAAAAGCAATTGCAAAAGAATTGAACGTCCCGGTAATTGCACTTTCTCAGCTTTCACGTAGTGTGGAAACACGTCCTGGAAAAAGACCTCAGCTTTCAGACCTAAGGGAATCCGGGGCGATTGAACAGGATGCAGATATTGTATCTTTCATCTTCAGACCTGAATACTACAAAATCACTGTTTGGGACAATGATGAAGAAGGCCAGGAAACCTCTACAGAGAATCAGGCTGAATTAATTATCGCAAAACACAGAAATGGTGCTACAGCTGATGTAAGACTATCTTTCTTAAAGCACTTTGCAAAATTTGGTGATATTGAAGCAGCTATTGATGGTGGCATGGGAGGCGGTTACCCTTCAAATTTTGGGGAACCAAGCGGTTTTGATAAAATCAAGACAACAATTCAACCCGGGGCAGCATTTGATCTTCCGGACAGTTCAAAACTTTCAGGATCTTCTATGAATGATTTTGATGATGATGATGACTTCCCGTTTTAAATAATTCAATTTTAGAAAACAGATTTGAAAATCGAAATTTATACAGATGGTGCATGCAGTGGAAACCCCGGAAAAGGCGGATACGGAATACTCATGCGTGTTCCTGAAAAAAACTACCAAAAAACATTTTCTAAAGGCTTCAGAAAAACCACCAACAACAGAATGGAACTCCTTGCTGTAATTTCTGCTCTGCAAAAACTAAAGTCTACAGAAAACGACATCCACGTATATACCGACAGTAAGTATGTAGCAGATGCTGTTAATCAGAATTGGATTACCGGATGGATTAAAAGGGGCTGGAAAAATGTAAAGAATCCAGATCTCTGGAAAAAATTCATTGAACTTTACAATCAACATCAACCTACGATGCATTGGGTAAAGGGACATGCAGGTCATTTCGAAAATGAACTTTGTGACAAACTAGCCGTTGCAGCAGCTAGCTCTTCTGAATTGGAAATTGACACTTATTTTGAAGGGCTGGAAAACAATTCTCTCTTCTAATTTTAATTAATACAAATCTAAAATAACACGTACAACATTCATTACTTTATCATAATAAATATTATTTTTTGAATAATACTTGTTTTTTTTAACAAAATTAACACAAAATAACTATTTATTAATTGGGATTTAATATATTTACCTATAATTAAATTCCCAGTGAAATGAATAAAAATTTATTATTTTACTTCTCTATTTTTTTACTCTTCCTATCTGGAATATCCTTTGCCCAGACCTATCAACTCACCGGAAACCCTATCAACACCACTGGATGGACTATAGTCCCTAGCGCAGTTGCCAATACAGATTTCATCATGCTCACGGATGACATCACTAATAAAGCCGGCGCCATAAAGCTAAACGATCCTATTAATTTAAAATATTGTGATAAATGGAGAGTTGAGTTTGATTTCAGAATCGATGGAAATGGAACATCAACAGGTAAAGGAGATGGATTTGCATTCTGGTATCTTGCCAATCCTCCAGTCACCAGCCAACAAGGAGCAGGACTGGGAATTCCACAAAATGCAACGGGCCTGATTGTAGGTTTTGATATCTATAACAATATGGCAGGAGGTGGACTAATGAGTAAGGTTCATGTTGCCTACGGAGTAGTTCCTAATACTATAGATACGAATGGCCTGGAATACTACAATACTCCGGGGAGTTCATTTCATTCACCCGACCTTAATTCTACCCAACCCTTTGTAGGTTCTACTTATAAACATGTTGAAGTTACAGGAGTAACAGACACAGCCACCCCCACCAATTGGATCATTACAGTAAAAATAGATGGTAACACAATTACATCACAATCATTCATTCCTTCAGCAGGAGCTGCTACTATGACCCAGGGATATTTTGGATTTTCAGCCTCTACAGGAGCTGCAAGCGCTAAGCATTCCATTAAAAATGTAAAAATATATACTGATAAGGTTTCCATTTTAAAGACCTTGGCCACTCAATCTTTCTGCCCAAACCCCACCACCGGCTATGGAAGCGTCAACCTAACTGATTTTAACCCTCAGTTTGTTTCCAATCCAGGAAACTATACATTCACTTACTATCCTCAGGGAAGTTCGACCCCTATAACCAACCCTACAAGCTATGATTTTAACACCAATAAAACGATAACTATTGTTATTAAAGATAATGCCGGAGTACTTTGTGACAACCCTGATGGAAAAATCCAGCTAGACCTAGCCCCTCTTAAAGCTAACGACAAAACACTTACCGAATGTAATAACAATAAAGCAGGAACGGCAACTTTCAACCTAAATTCCGCTAATGTAACTGACATAATTGGTGTTACAAAGAAATACTACAAGACGCTCAATGATCTAAATGCGGGAACGAATGAAATTCTATCTCCGGATACTTATGTATCTGCACAGGGAACAGTCTATGTGAAAGTAACCACCCCTCTAGGATGTATAGGTACAGCAAAAATCACTCTTGCTTTCTATCCCGAAACGCTGGTAAGAGACGACACTCTCCAATCTTGCTTTATTGAGAATAATGTATCTAATGCCGTATTTAATTTAACAACAGCTAATATAACCTCGCTAACCACCGGTATCATTAAAAAATACTATACAACAGTTGCCAATGCTGTTAATGACACCAATGAGATTACTGACCCTTCTCAATATACTTCAACAACCACAGCAGTGTATGCAAAAGTAACAGATACGAACGGCTGTTTTGCTATAGCCAAGATCAATCTTGTCGTACTTCCTCCCGTTAAATCTTCAATTCTCAAAGACAAAACCATCTGTATAGAAAACAAAACCGATTTGGATGCAGGTCCTGGTTTTGACGACTATTTGTGGAGCACCGGAGCTACCACTTCATCCATTAAAGATGTAAGTGTTGGAACGTATTGGGTAAAACTTAAAACAGGAAACTGTATTACTACACAAATTGTCAATGTACAACCCTCTGCTAGTCCTGTAATTTCCAGCATAGATATTCACAACAATACCATTATCGTTAATGTCGTAGGCGGAAGATCTCCTTACCAATATTCAATAGACGGAATTAACTGGCAAACATCAAACACTTTTACCGGTCTTGCCAGAGGAGAAGTTAAAGTCTTCGTGAAAGACTTTTATAATTGTTCTCCTATTCAGATTCAGATTACCGTTCCTAATCTTATCAACGCTATCACTCCGAACGGAGACAACAAGAATGATTTCATTGATTATTCCGCTTTAGCTTACAAGAAAAATTTAGTATTCACAGTGTATGACAGATATGGAAATAAACTTTATGAAGCCAACAAAATAAGAAATTATACTTGGGACGGAAGGGCTTATGGTAAAAAAATACCTAGCGCCACATATTGGTATACAATCTCTTGGAATGAAAACAACAAGAGCAACACTGAAACAAAATATTCAGGCTGGGTTTTGGTAAAAAACATGGAATAAATTTTAATACAAATAACAACATCACAATCCTTCTCATATGAAAAAAACTCTACTCTTTTTTATGCTGGGCATCTTACTCTGCCTTCCAGAAAAAACTCACTCTCAAACCTATCAGCTTAGCGGAAATCCGGTAAATACTACAGGCTGGGATCTTGTTTCAGATGCTATTGTAAGCGGAGATTTTATAAGACTTACCACCGACCAAACAAGCAAGTATGGAGCCATAAAATTATCCACCCCCATCACCCTAAGCTATTGTGATAAATGGAAGGTTGAATTTGATTTCAGAATTGATGGAAACGGAACAACACAGTTTGGACGTGGAGACGGTTTTACATTCTGGTATTTAGCCAACCCTCCAACAGGATTTGTGTCAGGAGGAGGCCTTGGAATTCCAGCCAATGCATCAGGACTTATGGTAGGCTTTGATATTTTTAATAATACTACAGAAGGCCAGATGAGTAAAGTACATGTTTTATATGGCACCAACAATACTGCTGGCAATAATATAGAATTCAATAATACTCCGGGAAGTACATTCCACTCTCCTGATCTGAATCCCACTCAACCTTTTGTAGGCAATACTTACAGACACGTTGAAGTAAACGGAGAAACAGATCTCACCAATCCTACCAACTGGATCATTAAAATTAAGATAGACGGGGTACTTATTGCCGATCAGTCATTTGCTCCTTCCGGGAATGCGGTAGGAATGACACAGGGATATTTTGGTTTTTCAGCAGCAACAGGAGGAGCCAGCGCCCGACACTCCATCCAAAATGCCAAGGTTTTTGTAGATAAAGTTCCTATTTTAAACAATACTTTAAAACCTTTTGTTTGCACCAATCCTGCAACAGGAAGCGGAACCGTTGACCTTACTTCATATAATACACAATTTGTAAATAATCCCGGAAATTATATTTTCACTTATTACATCTTAGGATCTGCCACACCCATTGCCAGTCCTACTAGCTTTCAGTATACAGGAAACACTACTATAAAAGTAGTTGTTAAAGATCCCACCTCAACCCTTTGTGATAACGGAGACGGAATCATCCAGTTAGACCCTACCCCGTTTGCAGCAACTGATGCTAGCCTTACAGAATGTAACAACAATAATGGAGGAGTTGGCATTTTTGATCTCAATTCAGCTGCTGTTACGACCGTAACAGGTGTTACTAAAGAATTCTATCCAAGTATACATGACCTGAATGCCAGCACCAATCAGATTACCAACCCCTCAGCTTACGTTTCTCCACCAGGTATCATTTATGTAAGGGTAATTACAGCACAGGGCTGCGTAAGCACAGCTAAAATCACACTGAACACCCATCCAGTTATAACTGTTTATGATGTTCAAATAGAATCATGTTTTATAGAAAGCAATCCATTGACCGCCTCTTTTAATCTTATTAATGCTAGTGTTATTCCAAATCCGGCTGCGTTTACAAAAAAATATTACCCATCATTAACCGACGCACTTAATGGAACAAACGAAATAACTAATCCGGGTGCATATATTGCTCCCAATGGAGTTGCCTATGTCAAAGTTTTCAATGCAACCGGATGCTTTTCAATCGCTAAACTCACTCTAAAAGTTAATCCTCCGGCTCCATCCAGAGTTTTAAAAGACAAAATCATCTGTATGGAAAGCAAAACAACACTGGATGCCGGCCCAGGATTTAAAAGTTATGAATGGAGCACTGGAGCCACCACGCAGTCTATTAAAAATGTTGGTGTCGGTATCTATTGGGTAAAACTAAAAACCGGAGAATGCATCACTACACAGACAGTAACTGTAATTCCAGCAGAAAGCCCTGTCATTTCAAGTGTAGATATTTCAGGAGGATCTGTCACAGTACACGTAAACGGGGGAATGCCTCCTTATCAATATTCAATGGATAATATTGTTTGGCAGGATTCCAATGTATTCACCAATATACCAAGAGGAATTGCTAAAATATACGTAAAAGACAACTATAACTGCGAACCTATTACCGTTAATATCACTGTACCTAACCTCATTAATATCATTACCCCTAATGATGACGGCATCAATGACTTTATTGACTATTCTGCATTGGCTGTTAAACCTAATTTTGAAGTTAATATTTACGACAGGTATGGCTTACAGGTCTTCAAGGCAGATAAAACGAATGGATACAGATGGAATGGTACAGCTAACGGAAGAAGAGTTCCTACAGGAAGTTACTGGTATTCTGTCTCATGGAATGAAAATAACAATAACAAGATTACTCCTATCAACTTCGCAGGGTGGATTATTGTTAAAAATAGAAATTAATCACGTTTATCATTCATATTAAAAGAGTCACTCCGCATAGCGGGGTGATTTTTTTGTATGAAATTAAGAGGATATATTTCATTTTAAAGGCCCTTTATTCATATTCAATTCTTAAATTTGTGCTATGAATTATTTGGAGGCTTTAAACAGAAGATATTCTGTGAAAAAATTTAATAATCAAATTATTCCTCAGGAAACTCTTCACAACATTCTTGAGTCAGGAAAGCTGTCTGCAAGTTCTTTGGGGCTTCAACCCTATAAGATTATCATTGTTGAAAGTGAAGAAATGAAACAAAAGTTAATTCCTGCTTTTTATAACCCATCCCAGATTTCCACATGCTCTCATCTTGTTGTAATTGTTTCGAAAAAGATCATTGAAGAAAATTATATCAAAGGATATTTTAAACATATATCGGAAGTAAGAGAAACTCCACTTGAGCAACTCGTTCCATTCAAGAACAGTATCAATCAGCATATTAATCAAAAAACACTGGATGAAATTTTTAACTGGGCAGAAAAGCAGTCTTATATCGTTTTAGCCAACCTGATGTACGCTGCTGCTATTGAAAACATAGACTCATGCCCCATGGAAGGCTTCAGACAGGATATGATAGAAGAAATTCTAAACATCAATCCTGAAACAGAAAAAGTAACCGTTACCCTCGCTTTAGGCTACCGTTCTGAGGAAGACTACTTCCAACACATGAAAAAAGTAAGAAAACCAAACGAAAAATTGTTTAAATTTATTTAATATTTAAATGATTGTATCTAAAGCAAGCACATGATAAAAGCGGATGTATTAGTAATCGGTTCCGGAATTTCCGGACTTTCTTATGCCATTAAAGTTTCTGAACAACTCCCTGATGCCAAAATCATCATTGTAACAAAGTCTGATGAAGATGAAAGCAATACCAAATACGCACAAGGCGGTCTTGCTGTAGTCACCGACTTTCAGAAAGACAATTTTGAAAAACATATAGAAGACACCATGCGTGCCGGAGACGGGGAAAACAAGCGTGATGTTGTAGAAATGGTAGTCAAGGAAGCTCCTGCAAGATTCAATGAAATTGTAGAATGGGGTGCTCAATTCGATATGAAAAATGGCAAATTTGCCCTGGGAAGAGAAGGGGGCCATACCGAAAACAGAATCGTCCATCATAAAGATATTACAGGCTTTGAAATTGAAAGAGCCCTCTTGGAAACGGCTAATAGCAGCCCAAATATTGAAATTCTAGACCATCACTATGTAATTGACATCATTACCCAGCACCACGTTCCGGGAAAAGAACTTAATGAAGGAGATATTCATTGCTATGGTGCTTATATTTTGGATGAAAAATCCAAAACCATCAAAAAAATAACCTCTAAAATTACACTGGCTGCCACAGGAGGTGCCGGACATGTTTATAAAAACACAACCAATCCTACCATTGCAACAGGAGATGGAATTGCTTTCGTAGCCCGTGCAAAAGGAAAGGTTTCTAATATGCAGTATTATCAGTTTCACCCTACCGCTCTGTACAATAAGATTGACGGAATGCTTTTCCTTATTTCCGAAGCAGTGCGGGGAGATGGCGCCAAATTAAGAACCAAAAGAGGTGAAAAGTTCATGCAAAAATATGATGAACGCGAAGAATTAGCCTCCAGAGACATTGTAGCCAGAGCTATTGATAACGAAATGAAAATTTTGGGAGACGAATACGTAGGACTGGATTGTCGTGAGATGAATCAGGAAAAATTCCTTGAACATTTCCCGAATATTTATAAAAAATGTAAAGACGAAGGAATTGATCCGTTCACTCAATTAATTCCTGTAGTTCCTGCCTGTCATTACTTGATGGGCGGTATTGAAGTGGATAGAGACGGACAATCTTCCATCAGAAATCTTTTTGCAGTCGGAGAATGTACGAATTCTGGATTACATGGAGCCAACAGATTAGCTTCAAACTCATTGCTGGAAGGATTAGTCTTTGGACATAATGCCGCCATGAAAACAGTGTCTCTTCTTAATGAAAACCTATTTAACTTTGATGATTTAAAAGCAGTTCCGGAGTGGAATGAAGAAGGAATGAAGATCATGGATGAAATGGTCATCGTTAGCTACCTGAGAAAACAACTTCAGGAAATGATGAGCGACCTTGTAGGAATTGTGAGAAGTAACAGACGTTTAACTATGGCGTTACAAAAACACCAGGAAATTGCAGCTGCTGTGAATGAAATCTACCACTACTCTATTCTTTCTCCACAATTATCAGAACTGAGAAACCTGACTACTGTTGCTCATCTCATCATTACCCAATCTATGGAAATGAAAGAAAACAAAGGAGCATTTTACAATAAAGATTTAGCGTAAACCTCATCTGATGAAGATTACAAACTTAGATATAACAACAGAAATAAACATTTTGTTTTATTCAAGAAAGGTCATTATTGCCTTCCTTGCATTCAGTTTTATATTTATCCTTTCAGTATTCAGAAAAAATCTAAATGATTCGGTACAAATATCATTATTCCTCGCAGCATTTCCTCTGGCAATTGCAGCAGGGTATGGCATCAATATAGGGATAAGAAAATATTTTATTTCAAAATCCAAATATCCTTTAGTTTTAAAAATAATTTGCAATGTTTTAGGAATTTCGAGACAAAAAATTCCCTCTAAACCAATTGACATTGATATTGAAGAATTTATAAAAGACAACAATTTATCTTTAACCTATTATTATATCAATAATTCCACACATCCTGTTTTAGCTTTTAATAAAAATAAAATCCGTTATTTTACACAAGAATACGACTGGGATAACTTTAAATGGGATTTCTATATAAAAAGAGAAGGAAGATTCACTACAGAAGTATTAGAATACAGAGGAATAAACCAACACAATACTTCTATTCAAGATTATATTGAATTTGAAAAAATAGAAGCTAAAAATCATGAGATTGTTATTCTATTTATCATACACGACTTACTATTCGGAAAAGGTTTATCCAGATATTATTAAAAAATATAACAAATGAAAAGACCAGCCTACGTTACAGATAAAGCATTAAAAACATTTATAAAAAATGCGCTTGAAGAAGATATCCAGGATGGAGACCACTCTACCCTTTCTACAATTCCCGAAAATCTTCAGCAAAGTGCTAAGTTACTGGTAAAACAAGACTGCATCCTTGCAGGCGTAGAATTAGCAGAAATCATTTTTAAAGCTTTTGATAAAAAACTTAAGGTGGAAACTTTCATTAAAGATGGAACTCCTTGTAAGGTAGGAGACGTAGCTCTTCTTGTAACCGGAAGTGCAAGATCCATCCTTTCTACAGAAAGATTTGTTCTTAACTGTATGCAGAGAATGAGTGGTATTGCAACGCTTACTCATGACTGGGATTCAAGATTGGTAGGAACAAAAACCAAACTTTTAGATACCAGAAAAACGACTCCAAACTTTAGAATGTGTGAAAAATGGGCTGTAGCTATTGGTGGCGGAACCAACCACAGATATGGTCTTTATGATATGATTATGCTTAAAGACAACCATATCGACTATAATGGAAGCATTACCAATGCAGTAAAAATGGCCAAAGATTACGTTAAAAAGACGAAGAAAAAGTTAAAAATTGAAGTTGAAACCAGAAATCTGGAAGAAGTTCAGGAAGCTATCAATGCAAAAGTTGACAGAATCATGCTTGATAACATGGATGTTAAAACCATGAAGAAAGCTGTGAAAATGATAAATGGTTCTACTGAGTCTGAAGCATCTGGCGGAATTACCCGTGATATGCTTAAAGAAATTGCATCTACAGGCGTTACGTACATTTCTGTAGGGGCTTTAACACACTCGGCTGAGAATATAGATTTGAGTCTCAAAGCAGTGAAATAGCGTTGAATTTTTAACAAAAACACACCCTCTTTATTAAAAATTCAATAACATGACTTTTTTCATATAAAAAGTCGCTTTTTAGCCATTTTGCTAACAACCAGACATTTAACATTATTAAGACTGATTAAAAATTAACATTGAGTTAATAATAGTTAAAATATATTTTGCGAATTTTGCAGAAAATTAAATCTAATTATTACTAACGATTATGAAATTAATCAACAAATCAATACTAACTGCGGTAATTACTTTATCTACAGCTAGTGTTTATTACGCTCAACAAGGCAAGGACACAGTGCAAGCTAAGTCTAAAGACATTGAAGAGGTAATCTTAAAAGGTGTTACAGATATCGCTAAAGATAGAAAAACACCTGTAGCTGTTTCTACCATTAAAGCAGCACAAATTCTTGAAAGACAAGGAAATCAGGAACTTGTTGAAATTTTAAACACAACACCTTCTGTATATGCTACTAAAGGAGGTGGTGGTTTCGGAGACTCTCAAATTGTAATCAGAGGATTCGAATCAAGAAACATCGCAGTAATGGTAAACGGTATGCCTGTAAATGACATGGAAGGAGGTACTGTTTACATGTCAAACTGGACAGGTTTATCAGATGTAACAAGCACGATGCAGATACAAAGAGGACTTGGTTCTTCTAAATTAGCGATTGCTTCTGTAGGAGGGACAATGAACTTCCTTACAAGATCTGCAGATATGAAAAAAGGAGGTGTTGTTAGATTAGGAGTTGGTAACAATGACTTCTTAAAAACATCTTTCGCTTATAATACAGGTAAATCAGAAAAAGGTTGGTCTTCTTCATTCCTAATGAGCAGACAGGCTGGAAGCACATACATTCAAAATACAGATTATGAATCCTATGCTTACTTCTTTGCTCTAGGTTGGGAACCAAACAAAAAACACAATTTCCAATTCACCATTACAGGATCTCCTCAATGGCACGATCAAAGAACGTATTCTCCTTTCATCAAGGATTACATCAACTATAATCCAGATCGCGATAACACTCCTGACAGAACCTATAACTCTGACTGGGGATATTACGTAAATCCAGATGGATCAAGAACTCCAATTGCAAACAGAGCAAACTATTACTCGAAGCCAGTAATGATGTTGAACTGGGACTGGACAATGAGTGAAAAATCAAAGTTAAGTACTGTTTTATACATGTCTAATGGTAGAGGTGGTGGAACAGGAGATCTTGGAAGCTTCTGGAACGGGAAATTCAACAGTAATGGTACCCCTTCAACAAACAACATCAACTCGTACCGAAGAGCAGACGGAACATATGACTACAACCAAATCTTTGCTTTAAACAGTACTTTACCTGCAGCTGGTAACCCTTACATGGTGACTAATCCTGCTAATGGAAAACAATATCAGGTAAGAGACGGTATTATCAGAAGATCAAGTATCAACTCTCACAACTGGTATGGTATCTTAGCAAACTTCCAGCACAAAGTTAATGACAACTGGAATTTCTCAATCGGTACAGATGACAGATATTACTACGGTTATCACTATCAAGTAGTTTCTGATCTATATGGAGCAAGAGGATATAGAGAGATTCTAAATAATAATGTTCCACCTTACACACCATCAAGAGGATATGATTATAAGCAGCTTGCATGGAATCCACTAGGAGGAAAAACAGCTCCTTTAAATGAACAAATCGGATATAGCAACGACGGAGAAGTTATCTGGTACAGTGCATTCGGTCAGGTTGAATATACTAAAGATAAATTATCAGCATTCCTTCAGGGATCCGTTTCTAACCAAGGATATCAAAGAATTGATAACTTCGTTCAAGATGGAGTAACTAAACAACAAGGACAAATTGTTAATACAAAAACCGGATTCAAAAATCTTTTCGGATATAATATTAAAGGGGGTGCCAACTATAACATTGATGATCACAACAATGTATTTGCTAACATTGGTTACTACAGCAAGCAGCCATTCATGAACTCTGTGTACCCAAGTAACTTCCAGGTTGTAAACCCAAGCTTAACTAATGAGAAAATCTTCTCTGCTGAAGTTGGATATGGTTTCAGATCTCCTAAATTCAGTGCAAACCTTAACGTGTACAGAACTGAATGGAGAGACAGATGGCTAAGAAGAACTAACCAAACATTTACATTAGCTGACAATTCAACGACTACAGGATATGCTGAAATCAGTGGGATTACTGAAATTCACCAGGGAGTTGAATTTGATGCAGTTTATAAGCCTACAAGTTTCTTAGAATTCCAGGGAATGTTCTCTTGGGGTGACTACTACTACAAAGGAAATGCTACCGGATCTGCATTTGATGACAACAACAATCCTCTTACATTATCAGGATCTTCAACGGCAAGCGCATCTACTCTTTACCTAGACAAAGTAAAAGTAGGAGGAACAAGCAATAACAGTATTCCTCAAATGACAGCTTCATTAGGGGCTACCGTTAAACCTGTAAAAGATCTTAGTATCTTTGGAACATGGAGATACGTAGGAAAAGTATATTCATCTATTGATATTGCTACTTTCTCTAATCAGGCAGCACAGGATAAAGGAGTACTACAATTACCAGACTTCAATCTATTTGACTTAGGTATTTCATACAAAATCAAGTTAAAAGACGCTTCTCAGTATTTCACAATCGGAGCAAACGTTTACAACTTGTTTGATACATTCTATATTTCTGATGCATCAACAAATGTACTGTCATCTGATGCCCCTGCAAAATTAGCTGATGGAACAAATAACACTGCTAAGAAAACTTATGAGCAATTAGGCTACATGTACAAAGGTGTTGCAACTGACAACCGTGTTTTATTCGGATTCGGAAGAACTTGGGCAGCAACTCTATCATTCAACTTCTAATTATCACAATATTAGATTTTATAAATATGAATCCCGGCTTTGAGCCGGGATTTTTGTTATCTTTGTGTACAAAAAAATAGGATTATGGATTTTTACAAGATTTTATTGAGTGCCCATAAAGGTTTTGGGTATCTCGAGCTTCTTTTGGTTGCATTATTTATCATTGCTCTTTTGGCTACCATGTTCGGTTTCAGCGGAAAAGTGAATAAGTTTTTAAAGAAAACCACTCTTTTCACAATGATCTTCTTCCACGTTCAGTTTCTAATAGGAATCATAATGTTGGTTACTACTTTTAGCAGAGGATTGAATATGGGTGAGGTAATGAAAAATGCAGCATTAAGATTCCAATATGTTGAACATCCATTCTCTATGCTTATTGCGGCAGTATTAATGACGATCGTTAATAAAAAAGTAAAATCAAACGATACAATTTCTCTGGGGATTACCATTATGGGATTAATCGCAGTAGGTTTATTTGCATTCGCGTTCCCATGGGTAAAAGTCTTTGGGGCTTAAAATACAATTATGACATTATATATTATGAGTTATAATTTATAAATAGTTTAATCTTAAATTTTTAATTAAATCAATGAAAGTAGCTGTAGTAGGTTCAACAGGAATGGTTGGACAAGTTATGCTTAAAGTTTTGGAAGAAAGGAACTTCCCTGTAACAGAATTAATTCCGGTAGCTTCCGAAAAATCTGTAGGTAAAAAGGTGAAGTATAAACAGAAGGAATTTACGATTGTAAGCATGAAAGACGCTATAGCTGCCAAACCGGATATTGCTATCTTTTCTGCAGGAGGTTCTACTTCTCTTGAATTTGCTCCCTTATTTGCAGAAGCTGGAGTAACTGTAATCGATAACTCTTCAGCGTGGAGAATGGATCCTGATAAAAAATTAGTCGTTCCTGAAATTAATGCAGATGTATTGACTAAAGAAGACAAGATCATTGCAAATCCAAACTGTTCTACCATTCAGTTGGTAATGGTTTTAGGACCTTTGAACAAAAAATATGATTTAAAAAGAGTGATTGTTTCTACCTATCAATCTGTAACAGGAACAGGTAAAGCAGCTGTTGACCAATTAAACGGAGAGATCAGCGGTGATGATTCTACTGCTAAAGTATATCCATATCAGATCTTCAAAAATGCATTGCCTCATTGCGATGTATTTGCAGAGGATGATTATACTAAAGAAGAAATTAAATTGATGAAAGAACCTAAGAAAATTCTTGGTGATGACACCTTCAATTTAACGGCCACTGCAGTAAGAGTTCCGGTTCAGGGAGGTCATTCAGAAAGTGTAAATATCGAATTTGAAAACGAATTTGAACTGGACGAAGTAAGAAAGATTTTATCTGAGACTCCTGGAGTGGTAGTAATGGACGATGTAAAAAACAACCACTACCCGATGCCTCTATACTCAGAAGGAAAAGATGAAGTCTTCGTAGGAAGAATCAGACGGGACCTGTCACAGCCGAAAACGCTCAACCTTTGGATCGTAGCAGACAATCTGAGGAAAGGAGCAGCAACAAACGCTGTACAAATTGCAGAATACCTTGTAGCAAACAACTTAGTATAAACTAACAAAATAAAAAAGAGTCTCAGAATTGAGATTCTTTTTTTTATCAAACACAATATGAATACACAGAAGAACACCCACAAAGATAAAATAGGATTCCAGAAGATCATTGCTGCCTTTGGAGTTATCCTTTTCATTGGAAAGATTATTGCCTGGAAGCTTACCAATTCCGATGCCGTATTCTCCGATGCCATGGAAAGCATTGTGAATGTCATCAGTGCATTTATGGGATTATATTCACTTCATCTTGCCGCAAAACCTAAGGATGAAGACCATCCATACGGCCATGGAAAGGTTGAATTTGTCACTTCCGGTATTGAAGGGGCTTTAATTGCCATTGCCGGTCTGATGATTATTTATGAAGGTATCCATAGCCTTATTGTAGGAAAAACGCTAAGCAAAATTGATTTGGGAATTTGGATCATTACAGCCACAGCCATTATCAATTATCTCTTGGGCTACATTTCCATAAAGAAGGGGCAAAAAGAGAATTCATTGGTTCTTATTTCTTCTGGAAAACACCTTCAGTCTGATACCATCACTACCCTAGGAGTAGTAGCCAGTTTGGTAGTTGTCTACTTTACTAAAATCTATTGGCTGGATTCTGTTGTTGCTTTAGTATTTGGACTCTATATCATATTTGTAGGCTATAAAATCGTTCGAAAATCATTGAGTGGTATTATGGATGAACAGGATCCGGAAATACTGCATCAGGTCATCAGAATCCTCGAAGCCAACAGACATACAGAATGGATTGATGTTCACAATATGAAGATCCAGCAGTTTGGGGCCTCATTACATATTGATGCTCATATCACCCTGCCTTGGTATTATGACCTTAGGGATGCTCACAATGAAATGGAAAAAGTGATTATTCTCTTAGCTAAAAATATTAAACGAAATATTGAGTTCAATTTTCATATGGATGACTGTAAACCTATTTCATGTCCGGTATGCCAGATTGAAAACTGTCCCGTTCGTCAAAAAGATTTCGTAAAAAGGGTGGAATGGACCGCTGAAAATGTAACCAGTGTAGATAAACATACAGTAGAATAATTAATAGGAATACAAAGGTCAATGGTTAATAAAGTAAAGATTCAAGTAAATCCTTTGCCTTATCTACTCTTTATCATTTGTTTTCTGTAATAAAACATAGGAACAATCAGCAATATAATTAAAGGCTGAATTACAAACCTTCTCATATAAAAGGAAAAGAGATATCCTATTTCAAATTTATTTTGAATACAAAACAGATAAAGAGGAAAAGCAATTGCAAAAACAATCACCATCATCAAAGCGCCCTGTATCGTCCACTGTTTATTTTTAAATAGTCCCTGAATAATCAGGCAGGAAAAAAATAGATTAAGAATAAATCTAAACAAATATCCACCTACTAACTTTCCCCATTCAAATATTGGGAAACTAATATTTTTATTGGCCTCATGGAAGTATTCAAGAAACGGATCATAAAACATTTTATCTTCCATCACTCTGACCCCTATCAGACCACAGATTCCTAAAATAACGAGAAGCCCACTAAGAATTTTCATGTTTTAAAGCAAAGAATTTAATCCAGATTAGCCAAAGCAAAACCACACTCCCATAAATCACTGCCGGGAAAACAAAATCGTGAAACATTTTACCATATTCCTTGTGTTCTGCCATCACAATATTCAATCCTACAATCCTTAAAAGATTCATGATATAAAGTAAAACCAACCCTGCCAGCACAAAAACAAATGTCTTAGATCCTTTATAAAAGGCAAAAACAAATGACACAAACAGAATCATGACTGAGATAGCATTACATCCTTCCACCATTCTTGTTACATATTGTTTTTGTACATAAAACCAAACCTGCTCATTCTTTACATCATTGTAAAGCTCAGTAGGATAGCTCAAAACATTCTGTATGGCACTCACCTGATTGGCAATAACACCTGAAAATGGATCCAAACCGGAATCCTTATTCGCATTCAAGTAAAATTGATACGCAAAGAGCAACACCAGATAAATAATGATGAAACGCAGTAAAATTCCTAATACCGGCTTAAAGTCCTTTAACATACTACAAAGATAAAAATTAGAGTCTAATAACCTGAATGAGAAGCAAGAAAGTTAAATCAGAAAGTTAAAAACACACTATTCAGTGATAAATAAGAAAAAAACTACACAAAATCATTCAAAAAAAGTTCATAAAATAAACTTTATCTCTTAATTTTCATCAACCATTCTCGGCTCTTCCAGCTTACTGTTCCCTTCTTAAAACTATTCATGTTAAATTACTATATTTGTTTCTATATTATTATGACTTCCGAAAACGCAAATCGATTTTTTGAAACCCAACTTGGCAAAAAATCAACTGAATTCATCACATTAGCTCAAAGCGGTTCTGCGAGGGTCAACTTTCTGGCCATAACCGATACTGAAAAATACATCATCACCTACAACGAAAATATTCCGGAAAATGAAAGTTTTCTTTATTATTCTAACGTTTTTTCTGAACTTAAACTTAATACTCCGGCTATTTTTACCATCTCAGAAGACAGGAAAATGTATGTTCAGGAATTTTTAGGGGCGCAAACTTTGTCAGAGATCATTGCAAAAGAACATGTCTCACCCCGTATAAAATCTTTAGTAGAACAAACGCTTGAAAAGCTTTTCAGACTACAGGCTCAAACACAAGGGAAAATTGATTTTTCCAAAACTTTTGAATATGAAAGTTATGATGAGCTTCCTGTGATTCATGACCTATATTATTTTAAAAATTTTGTTGCGGATGTTCTGGAGTTGGAATATAATAAATCTACTTTACTGAAGGAATTTAAAAAAATCGCAGCTTTAGTAGAAAACCTTGAGCCGAAGGGCATTATGATCCGAGATTTTCAGGCAAGGAATATTATGGTGAATGAAAAAGATGAAGTTTCTTTCATCGATTATCAGTCGGCAATGAAAGGTCCCTTAATGTATGATGTCATTTCATTCCTTTTTCAGGCTAAGGCCAATTTTCCGGAAAATTTTAAAAATGAAATGCTGGATTTCTATATTCAACGATTTGAAGATCAAAAAATTCAACATCAACTAAAAAATTCAGTTAAGCCAATTCAGATGATGAGATTCCTTCAGGTTCTGGGAGCCTACGGTTTCAGAGGTCTGATTCAAAGAAAACAGCATTTTATAGGCAGTCTTGAAAAAGGAATCCAAAACATTACCCAATTTGCAGCCTCCTGGGAAGACATGAAAAATTACCCGGAATTGAATAAGGTTATAGAACAATTAACATTACAAGAAACTAAGAAAAAAATTGATACTATTTTAAAATAAAAAGAATTATAAAATAGTATTTTGAGAACAAATACAACTTACCGTAAAATACCTTAATGGTTTAAAAATAAAAAAGAAGAAAATGCTACACATTGACATCCATAGTTTCTCTTACAAAAAAGGAGGAATTCCAAAAGATCATTCAGGAAACGGAGGCGGTTTTGCCTTTGACTGCAGAGGAATATTAAACCCCGGAAGAATTGAAGAATATAAAATCCAAACCGGAAATGATATCGGCGTTCAGGAATATCTTGAAACCAAAACTGAAATGCCTAAATTCCTGGAATTGATAAAATCTCTTGTATCCATTAATATTGAAGATTATCTGGAAAGAGGATTTGAAAATCTTCAGATCAATTTCGGATGTACAGGCGGACAACACAGATCTGTGTATTCTGCTATAAAAATTGCGGAGTTCATCAAAGAAAAATACCCAAATGGCACTGAAGTAACCATTCATCACGACGAACAACCTCAACTGAACAATAGTAATTAGTAATATTCGCTTACCACTATTACATTACTCATTATTCATCACTTATTACTCATACTATATGAAGGCTCTTATTTTCGCTGCCGGAAAAGGCACCAGGCTTAAGCCATTTACAGATCATCATCCTAAAGCGTTGGCAAAAGTAAATGGTATACCCCTTTTAGAAAGAAACATCAATTATCTAAAAGGATACGGAATAAAAGATTTCGTGATTAATATTCATCATTTTGGAGATCAGATTGTTGATTTTTTAAATAAAAATGATAACTTCGGCTGCAAGATTGAAATCTCCGATGAAACCAACGAACTACTGGAAACCGGAGGCGGCTTGATTTTTGCCAGAAGATTTCTTGATCATGGAGAAGATTTTTTAATTTTAAATGCCGATATTTTAACCGATCTCAATATTAATGAATTGGTAAAGTATCACAAAAAAATAAAAGATTTTGCTACTTTAGCAGTATCGGACCGTGAAAGTTCGAGAAAACTACTTTTCAATGATGATAGGGTGTTAAGAGGTTGGCTGAATGTACAAACGGGTGAACAGAGGCTTGCTGAGTTCAATAAAGGGTTTAAGGCTCTTGCTTTCAGTGGCGTTCACTGTATCAACCCTGTTATCTTTGAAAAAATAAAAAGAAAAGGCAAATTTTCTGTTATGGAAGAATATTTGGATCTGATGCAGACTGAACATATACATGGCTTTCTGCATGACAGCATTCTTATAGATGTTGGAAGACCGGAGTCTGTAATAGAAGCCGAAAAACATTTTAAATAATTTTTGCAATGGAAATGGATGGAATTAGGGATGAAAGCTTGGTAAACCCCGAATTAGATAGTAACGAAACAAAGTTACATAACAGCTTCAGACAAAAAACATGGGATGAAACCATTACCAAAGACAGCTGGATGGTTTTTAAAATCATGGCCGAATTTGTGGATGGTTACGAAAAACTGGCAAAAATAGGCCCATGTGTATCTATATTCGGTTCAGCACGTTTGAAGCCGGAAAATAAATACTACGAGATGGCTGTGGAAATTGCTGAGAAAATAACCAAATTAGGTTTTGGAATTATTACCGGTGGTGGCCCAGGAATCATGGAAGCTGGAAATAAGGGAGCATTTAATGCTAAAGGGAAATCAATAGGACTTAATATTGACCTTCCTTTTGAACAGCATTTTAATCCTTACATCAACAAATCTTATTCCATGAACTTTGATTACTTTTTCGTAAGAAAGGTAATGTTTGTAAAATATTCTCAAGGTTTTGTAGTAATGCCTGGAGGTTTCGGAACACTGGATGAGCTCACTGAGGCTTTAACTTTGATTCAAACTAATAAAATTGGTAAGTTTCCCATTGTTTTGGTAGGAACTGAATTCTGGGGTGGATTATTAGACTGGTTCAAAGCAACTTTGTTAAAAGAAGGAATGATTGCAGAAGATGATCTTGATCTTTATCGTGTGGTAGATACTGCTGACGAGGCTGTAGCACATATTAAAGGCTTCTATGATAAATATTCTGTGAATGTAAATTTTTAATTGGCATATTATTTGTGAACTATAACTAGCAAGTATGATTGTAAATCTATTAATTAAGATGAAAAAACTTTTATATATATCAGGAATTTTAACATTTTTTGTGTTAATGAGTTTTATGTATGTAGACTTTTTCTCTTCAATGACCAAAGTGGATTATATTGATGGAAGCAAGACATTGAAGTTTACCACAAAAATGAATACAAGCCATATCTCTGATGCTATTAAAATCAATCCTAACACAGCAGGATTTGAAGCTGAAGTGAAAAAATATGTGAACAATAATTTTGATGTATTTGTCAATGGTGCTCCCAAAACAATTACCTTCACGGGAAGTCAGATCAGCGGAGAAACTGTATGGGTATATTTTGAAACCGCAGGAGTGTCGGATATCAATACCTTAAAGATAAAAAATACGATCCTTTTAAGCGCTTTTCCGAAGCAAATCAACCTGGTAAGTATAGCCTATAAAGGCAGCCAGAAAATGATGAACTTCCAACGAGGAAAAGAAGTGAATGAAGTTTCTTTTTAAACAGATAATTTTGTAATATAAAACCACTGCCAATGTAGTGGTTTTTGTTTTTTAGAATAGTTTGACAAACGCTTCATTTTCTTCACATACAACCTTCAAACCTTTCAGTTGGCTGATGTACTCTTCAGAACATAATTGATCAAATTGTAGCTGCTCTATTCCTTCCCATAGATCCGTCATATGCCGACTCATCATATAATATCTCAGCAATTCCATATTGATTTCATAAGACGGACGCAAATCCTGATAGCATTTCATGAATTCCAAGAAATAAGCTTCCTGATAAAAGCCAAAAATATCAGCTTCGGCAGGTGCATATTTTATCCCTTCCCAATCTATAAGATGGATATTATTTTCATCTGCGATGATGTTCCAGTTATGGATATCTGTATGGCAAAGTACAAAAGAAAAATTACCTTCAGAAAGCTCTGTTTTCCGGGCCTCCAATTCATCAATCTGTCGAATCAGACTGATACGAAACGGCATCAGAACATCTTGAATACCCGGTTTCAATGTTCCTAACTCAGAAGTCAGCCATTCTTTTAATGTATTGAGAAATAAAAGCTGAAATTTTTCTGTAATAGATTCTGTATGGATAGATACAGGAGGTGGTGTTGTGTGAAGCCGAGCCACTATATCAGCCAATTCCTTAATCTGTTTCCCGGTAAGCTGTCTTTCTCCGACAGTATGTCCTTCTATATATTCCATCAGAATGTAAATATAGTTTTCATCTTCTATTTTAATATCTCCGTCATGGGTATGAGTCAGTTTCGAAATCTTTCCTTTTAAAAGAGCATCCGAATTCAACCAATCAATAAAAAACAAATAGGTAGGAACCGAATCCAAAATATAGGCAATAGAACGTCTATTCTTATCATATACCTTCAGAAAAAACAGATTTCCGTCATCTGTATATACTTTATATGCTAATGCGGCCCAACCGGGCTCCATTATCGTAATATTTCTTACGACTATCGGATAGAAATGATTGAGAATATTCTTCAGTTTGTGAATTTCTGTCATGTTTTTTTTTCTTCATTAAACTCTACATAAGTTCATCACTAAAATACGGGAAATAAAAATATTTGTGACATTATAATTTTCACATTATAATATAAAAAAGAAACCGTCTCAAAAGTTTCATCCTGAATAAAATACATGGAATGGTATAGATACATCACCTCACTCAATACCTAACAAATATAATAATCGTTCGTTGAAATCATGATTATTGATAATAAAGAAGCCAGCCCGATTAGGGCTGGCTTCTATTAAATTATAATGAAATTATACAATCTCTCTTTAGGAGAAGAATTACTCAATTCTGATATTATCAATCTGAATATCGTAGTTTCCACCTGTACCGGTTTTGATTGCAAACATATTTTTTCCTTGTGCAATATTAATATCTAAACCTGTAAGATTAAGTTCTACCAATCTCCATTGTCCATTTGTATTAATAGATCCATTGTAAGAGTTAGCAGCTTCTACGTTCAATGAAGCTCCTGTAGTAAATGTCCCTAAGTTGAATACATTAAAGATTGGAGCTGGAGCGCCCGTTGTTTTATATACGTTGAAAGAAAGAGATTTTCCTGTTGCCGTACCTTTAATATACATTGTTATTCTCTTTGGAGAAGCAGGTAATCCAGCTCCGGCATACGCAGTAAATACGTAATCATTTCCACCAGGAGTTCCTTTGATCTGAAGCGAGTTTGCACTCTTATATCCTGGAGTACCTTGAGTCGCATAAGGCTTAATTCCAAAAGTTGGATCAATACCTGCAATAAATGCCGGCCAGTTTTCAAAATCAGCACCCACAAAAAGATTTACCGCAGAAGCAGAAGGAGCTTCAGGCTCACCTGGATTAAATCTGTCATTAGGGAAGTTCATATCAACAAGATCTCTGATGTACGCCTGCTCTGTAAACGTTGTAGTCGTTGGGTTAGATGGACTTGTATAACGGCTCAGACAAAGAACGATATCACCACTTTTTTCATATTTAGGAGAGATTGGAGATTTTGCAAAGGTTGCAAAATTACTGAATCTAAGATCTAATCTCGTTGCTTTTTTATCTGTGATATAACGGTCACCTGTAGCATTATCGTCAGCAAAGTTTTTAGTTAATTCAGCATCTTCAAACTGAACATTCTTAATTTTCACAAGCTGATTGATGTGAGCTCCATCTTTAAGGGCTTCTGCAATAGAATTAAATTCTAATGGCTTCATAACGGCTACTACCGGTTTTTGCCCATCACAAACTCTTGCTACATAATCAGAAACTTTATTCTGACTAATTCTTCCAATCACATAGTTTGGATCAAAAGACCCTACTTTAATATTTCCATTAGAACCCTGAACAATAAGCCCCTTAAGATTAATTCTTAGCAAAGCTCCTGTTGGAAAAGATAAATATTGGCTTCCTGCATCAATATCCAATTCTATACCCTGTGTAGGGTTTTCAGGCTTATCCTGAAGGAACATGATCTTATAAATATTTCCTGATTCATCACTTGAAGATACATATGCTTCAACGATATAATCTTCAGCGATAATATCGGCAGCAGTAGGTTTAGCCTTAGCAATAGCTACAAGATCTGATAGCTTATGATTTGCAGCACCAAACTTATTGGTACATTTAATTTCTGGAACGTCGTAATCATCTGTCTTTACACAAGACGAAATCGTTAGTATTGAAAGAGCAGTAAATATAGCCGCTTTAAAATATATATTTTTCATTGTTTTCAATTTTTAAATTTATTTTTTTAGAATCTGAATTGAAGATTAACAAAATAAGATCTTCCTTGGTTATACCAATATTTAGGAGCAAATACCATATTACCGCTATCAAAATCTTTTGCATAATCATTGTAATTTACGTTTCTGGTCTGCTCGAATCCTCCTGTAATATAGTTTCTGTTATTAAGGATATTATTTACAGAAGCAGATAATAGAACATAATACTTACCAATCATCCAAGACTTACCAGCATTTACATTAAAGAAGAATGCAGTAGGTAATTTTGTAGGAGTAAGAACTCTTGCCAGCTCTTCTGGTGTAACATTATCGTAAGGTACTCCAGGAGTGGTTGGGTTGGTATAGAATCTTTCTGTTCTGGTTACCGGAGACGGGTCTAAGAATGAGTGCCCGAAATAGTTCCAGGTAGCCCCTACCCACCAATATTTAGGACTGCTGTAACGAAGACCTAAAGTATATGCCTCTTGTGGAGTTCCACCTTGTCTGTAGTTTTTAAGGGTAGCCTCTCCCATGTTGGTATAAGATCTTGATACAAGATTTCCATTACCATCAAGCTCTCTGAAGGTCCCTACTGCATCAGATGCAAAATAAACGGTAGGGTTATTAGTATAAGTATATTGTCCTACACTTAATAAACCTGTGGCAGTTAAAGTAGGTGTAAGTTTTACCTGTGCACCAAGCTCAATTCCCATGTTTCTTTTGTTGGCACCTGCAAGCACCTGAGTAATAAAGGCACCGTCCTGAACAGGAGCCTGTCCTCCATTTTCGTCAAGAGTTGTTAATTTAATCCCTTGCGCAAAATATCTTTGTACACTTGTTTCGTTTTGAGTATTAACAAGGTATCCTGTCAATCTAAGTTTAACAATCGGAGTAGAAATTACATAACTCAAATCATTGGCGTCAATCACAACATTTTTAATTCCTGGAGTTGCAACACCACTTACTCTCGTGTTAAAATAAATATCATTCAGGAATGGAGATTGTGAAAAGTACGCTCCGTTGTAAACAAGGAAATTTCTTCCATTGATTTTGTAAGTAACCTGACCTTTAACTCCTACATTCCAGAAGTTTTTGTCTTCTCCTTTTCCGTAAGATGACTGGTACAGGTAGTGCTGAAACTTACCTTCTCTGCTATTGTTTGTATATCCGAAGAATCCGGAAACAAAAACATCAAATTTACCTGTTGCGAATTTAAATGCCGGATTTACTTTTACTTCCTGTCTTGTGAAAATATAGTCATAACCAATTTTATCCCCTTTTCTTTTAGCAACATCAGCTTTGCTTTCTCTTGTGTTAAATTGTCCCCAAACGCTATCTCCAGTTAAGTTATTTGCAAACGGGTCCATATTCAGAGCAAAATCAGCACCTAATAAATCGTTTACTTCTCTGTATTGTTCAGATCTGTAATTCTGATAAGATAGGTTTAAAATGAAACGTGAAGTATCATTGAAATTATATGTGTAATGAGTTGAAGCATTAAATACTTTATCATCTTTTACATCATCCACAAGGAAGTAAGCTGCTCTTCTACCTCCAAATTCAGGTCTGTAAAGATTCTCACTTCTGTTGGCAGTATAAAGATTATCCCAATTGATCTGTGTATGAGATTCATCATTATTCGTCCACCAATCGGTAAGACGGGCTAAATCTCCCTGAGAATTAGGGTTATTTTTGAACCAGCTTGGTAAATTACGGTAGTAAGTTGGTGATGGGTTAGGTGCTCTATACCAGTCTAACCTTGAGCTATATTCTTTACCGAATTGGTAAGAAATAGAAGTCCACAATTGGGAGTTTTTATTGATTTTCCAGAAATCCTGTAACTGGAACATTGGCTGAAATCCTCTTTTTACTCTTTCATTTCTCTTTTCTCCATTTTGCCATCCCCAGTAAGAATTGTAATGAATTCCTCTGAAATCATATACTTCCTGAGTACTTGGGCTTGAAGAGCTTCTTTCATATTTTGAACCAATAACGTTGAAAGTCATGGTATGACTATCACTGAATTTCTTCTCAACTCCAATATAACCGCTGTAAGCATCATATGCAGTACCATCCTGGATTCCTTCCTGAGCCCATCTTCTGGCGATCATTCCTGTAAATGCCCATCCGTTCTTATTCATCCCGGAAGAGAATCTATAGGATAATCTGTTTCTGTAATTTCTGTTGGTTAGAGAGTATGTCAGCTGGCTCCCTTTTCTATACTCACTGGCTTTTGTATTCTTATAAAATACACCGGTAGTTCCCCCGAAAGCATATTCGGAAGGAGCATGATTCACTGCAATTTCCGGATAACGGGTAATCTCGTTCAAACCTCCCCATGTGCTGAAGTCTACATCTCCGTTATCTGCCCCAGCCATGGAAATACCGTTGATCATATTCTCTCCAGTTCTGCTGTCGTTTCCTCTTGGGCGGAACCAATATTGCCCTAGATCAAAGCTGGCAATTCTGTTGAATACATCCTGAGAAGACTGAAGTAAACCTACTGTAGCAGTTTGCTGTGAGCCTCCACTATCACTTTCTCCAGAGTCCTCTACGATTGCTAGACCCTGATCAGCACCTGTAAGTGCAGAATAAAGAGTAATTACTCCAAGATCTTTTCTTTTCTCATCAGAAGTTACATCAAATTCTAAAATTTTAGTTTCAAAATTTGATTTTGTAACCATAATTTGATAATGTCCCGGCATCAAATCTGCAAACTGGAAGTACCCGATTTTGTCAGCCTTTGCATCATTTCCTGCTCCTTTTAAATCCACATTTGCTTGCTCAACAGGTTTTCCATCCGCATCCTTAAGATACGCAAACACTGTAGTCTGCGCAAAATAATAAGACGCAGGCAGCAAAGTGAATAAAGAGATTAATGATAATTTTTTAATCATGAGTATATTAATTTTTTTTAATACTTTTCTTACTAATTCTCAACAGTTTAAAAGTTGGGGGCACAAATTTAATCAAAATTTACAATTCAAAACTTTTTTAACGTTATTTTTTCTTAACATTGCAAACTTTTAAGAATCATTATATAAAAAATATTCATATTAAGGCATATAAATTTACAAATATTTAAAATGCTTTGAATTAAAAAAAAGTAAATTTGCGGATTAAATAATATTAATAATAACTCTAAGAGGATGAAGAGATTTTCGAGTCTGTTTGCCATCATTTTTTCAATAATGGCATTCTCACAACAACAAGGAAAACTGAGAAAAGTGGCCACTATAGGTTTCTTAAATGTAGAAAACCTTTGGGATACTATTCGCTCAGCAGATTATATAGATGGTACTAAAGATATCAAAAATCCTGCTTTTCACAGAAGTATTCCCTATGATTCTATTAAGTTTCTGGATGCTGAAAAGTATAACGGACCATGGAGTGATGGTGCTTTGATTGGTAAAAAAGTAGTAAGAGAACAAAGTGGCTCTGAGGAATTCACTCCCAAAAGCGCAAAAAACTACGGCTCAAAAATCTACAAAGCAAAACTTGCAAATGAAGCAAAGGTAATTTCTGAAATGGGAGCACAATATACCAAAACAGCTCCAGCAGTAGTAGGTTTAATAGAAGTAGAAAACAGACAGGTCATTCAAGACTTAATTGATGAGCCTGCCTTAAAGAAATATGATTACGGAATCATCCACTACAATTCTTATGATTATAGAGGAATTGATGTGGCATTAATCTATCAGAAAAGAAGATTTACCCCTACCAATTCGTTAAAAAAAGAATTGGTAATTTATGGTGATAACGGAAGAAGAGAATATACAAGAGATATCTTAGTAGTAACCGGATTCCTTGACAACGAAAAAGTTGCATTTTTCATGAACCACTGGCCTTCAAGAAGAGGAGGTGAAGCAATGTCACTCCCTAAAAGAAACGCTGCAGCAGCTTTACTAAAACAACAAATGGACAGTATAAGAACTGCAGATCCTACAACAAAACTTTTTGCAATGGGTGACTTTAACGACGACCCTGTTAGCCCAAGTTTAAAAAACCATCTGAAAGCCCAGGCAAGCCCTAAAGATCTAAGCGAAACCACTCCTTATCTTAATCTGATGTATCCTTTATACAAAAAAGGAGTAGCTTCTTTAGCTTACCAGGACGCACCTAACTTATTTGACCAGATTATTGTTTCTAAAAATTTAATTTCTGATCAGGTAACAAAAGAATATTCAATCTATAAAACAGAAATCTTTGCACCAGCTTATCTGGTAAACAAAGAAGGAAACTATAAAGGCTATCCTTTCAGATCCTGGAATGGAGATCAATTTACAGGCGGCTACAGTGACCACTTCCCGGCGTTTGTAGTTCTCCAGAAAGAACCATAAAAAATTTAGGCACTCTTATTGGAGTGCTTTTTTTATAAAATAATAAAATCATGAAAAATCTTATTGTACTATTCTTTATTGCCTTTATCCCCTTCAGCTGTCTTTCACAGCAAAATGCTTCTAAAAAAGATAAAGAGCAGAATGAAATGAAACCCTCTAAAAATGAAGATGGAGAATGGGATCTTACTGTTATGGATACTCAATTCGATTATTTTCTTAATGCCGTAGCCAAACCTATAAGCCAATATTCAGAATCTTTTCTGAAAACAAAAAATACATTCCTCGTGAATGAATGGAACAGCTATTATAGCACCGGAAAATATAGAAACATCATAGAATCCGGAATAGACTACAATCCAAGGGAAAATTACGGGATAAAGTTTGAATACAAGCTTTACCAGGTATTTTCCTATGTAAACTGGAAATACGGATTAAAAATGAATGGTTTATCCGGAAGTGAAGTAAGCAGGTAAAATAAAACGCCTACATCAATTAAAATATATTAACAAAAAATATGTTTTTAAATCAAAAACAAAAATAAATACTAATATTATTTAATTTTATAAAATATTTTAAACATTTTATTCAGGTTTTAATATATTTGTATATCACTGATCCTTGATTTTTCAGTGAACAATAACCATAAACTAAATTTAAAACCATGAAAAAAACATCTTGTACAGCATGCTGTTCAGCTATGCAATCTTCTACCCTGCAGACATTTCGCTCTGTGAATATCAACCTGTTTGATAAGCTACTAAATCCCGACTCATATTAACAAAAACAATGGAATATGAGAAATACAATTAAACTTATCCTATTTTCAATTCTACTATCGTGGACGCCATTTTACTCACAAACAGGAAGTGACATCATTTTTTGCCTGGACAACAGTGGTTCTATAAGTGATGTAGCTTTCAATCAAATGACCGTTTCCACAAGAAAGCTCATGGAAGAAGTTTTAAAATGTAACCGTGATAACCGAGTTTCTGTAGTACATTATGGAACAGATTTCCCTGGAATGACTCCTTCTGTTCCAAGAATCTATATAGAATCTAATTTTACTAATGATCTGACCACTGCTCAAGCATTTTCAAGAAGGTTAGGAAATGGTGACCATTTCCATGATGCAGTTAGTTTAATAGGAGCAGCTCTTGATCACTACCCTCATCCTGATATTGTAAGTCCACAGAAATCCTTGGATAAGCACCGTGAGAGACCATTAGTTATCATCTTGTTTTCTGATGCAGAAAGGGCCAATGGGAGCCTGAGTAATGGTTCTTATTTGGTCAACTTCAATCCTCCAAACGGATTGCATGAGGATAATGCTTTTGCAGCCTTTACAAAGTTTAAGATGGATAGAAATGCGAAATTTATTGTGGTACATGTTAACGATTACTCGCCTTATATAGAAGCGGCGGCCAACATTGCAAGCCGTGGAGGATCATATACTGGAAATATTGAACAATACAATGATGATCCGGATCACAATCTACTCCCTAGATTTTACCTTAACAAAACAAATTTTACATTAACGAACACAGAAATATCTTCATTAAGTAATGACATTTGCAAAATGAATACTGCCTATGTCGATTTCACTTATCAAGCTCGTTCCTGTAAAATTCCTGTAAGTTTCCCATTACATATCAATGGAAACTATTCAATTCCACAAGGAGCAAGCCTTGTAAACTTTCAAGTCTCACTTTTAGATATATCAACAAGTGCAATTTATCCAACATCTGCAGCAGTTAATTTCCCTAACCCTAATGAGTTTGAATTTACCGTAAACCAGGCAGACCTTACTAATCCGCCTTCAGGGCAATACAAATTCATTATTGAGCTTGTTTATTCTCTTGGTGGTAATAATGATGGAATTCATGCTGAAAACACTATCAATTCTCCTTATGATTTTATGTACTGTGAGAATTTGCGTACTGAAACAAACGTGTCTAATCCTGCTGCTAAGTTCGCAAGACCAAAAGATAAGGATTACCGTATTGATCTTAATGCGGATCCTAACAACACGAAATCTATGCTTAAAGAAAAAGTTCAGCAGAAAAACATTCAGGTTTCACCAAATCCTAATAATGGAGTATTTGTAGTATTGCTTGACAAAGAACGCTCAGGGACATTACAAATAAATGATATCAATGGTAAAATTATCTTTGAAAGATCATTTAGCAACGAAAAAGAAATAGCTGTTGATATTCATTCATTACCCTCTAATACATACCTTGTAAAAGTAAACGCAGGTAACGAAGTGTTCACTCAGAAAATAATAAAAAGATAAATTTAAAAAAATATTAAACTAAAAAGGTTCAGAAAATTTCTGAACCTTTTATTTTTATAATAGCTAAAAATTATTTGTTGAATAATTCTTCTACCTTATCCCAGTTTACTACTTCAAAGAATGCAGAAACATAGTCAGGTCTTCTGTTTTGGTAGTTAAGGTAATAAGCGTGCTCCCAAACATCTAATCCTAAAACCGGAGTTCCTTTAACGTCTGCAACAGGCATTAATGGGTTATCTTGGTTTGGAGTTGAAGAAACAGATACAGATCCGTCAGCATTTTTTACTAACCAAGCCCAACCTGAACCAAATCTTGTTTTAGCAGCATCAGAGAAATCAGTTTTGAATTTTTCAAGACCACCATAGTTCTCGATAGCAGCTTTTACGTTTCCTACTGGTTCTTTGCTTCCACCAGGAGTTAAAATTTCCCAGAATAAAGAGTGGTTGAAGTGTCCTCCTCCATTGTTTCTTACCGCTGGCTTGTCAGTTCCTGTCTGGCAGATTTCTTCAATAGTTTTTCCTGCTAAATCAGTTCCTTCAATGGCTTTATTTAAATTGTCAATATACGCTTGGTGGTGCTTCGTATAATGGATTTCCATAGTTCTTGCATCGATCGTAGGTTCTAATGCATCGTATGCATATCCTAATTTTGGTAATTCAAATGACATAATCTTTATTTTTAATGTTATACTTCAAAATTAGCCAATATTTAAGGTATTATCAAAGATTGGGGATTACTTTAATAAATCTTTAACATTGATATCTTGATTTAGAATGAATTAAATTTTTAAATATTTCTAATTTCATCAGGTAACCCTGTTTACTTTGGTGTTCCATATCCTATTCAAAGCATGGTTTATTTTCAATTTCGTAACTTCCACAATATGAAGTAAGTTTTTATAAAAACACTTCTCTCTCTGAATGTTTAACTTTAAATACTTTTTATTATGAAAATCGGACTTTTTGGATTTGGAAAAGCAGGAAAAGCTGTAGCGTCAGTCATTCTTCAAAACAAAGATCATTCTCTACAATGGGTTTACAGAAAATCAAACAGATCTTCTACCACAGATGCTGCAGACTTTCTTGGAGTGGAAAGTGATGATCCCGGTCATTTTTATTCAGAGAAAAGAATAAGTGTGGAAGAATTACTTGAAGAGCATCCGGTAGATGCCATCATTGACTTTTCATCCCAGGATGGAATTTATACTTACGGAGAATCTGCCGCACAAAAGAAGGTTAGAATCATATCAGCGATTTCCCATTATTCTGACAAGGAAGTACGTTTTCTGAATAAACTAGCTCAGAAAGCGACTGTATTTTGGTCACCTAATATTACTTTGGGTATTAACTATTTACTATATGCCGCTCAGTTCTTAAAAAAGATCGCTCCTTCTGCAGATATTGAAATAGTGGAAGAGCATTTTAAAGATAAACAGGGAATTTCAGGAACTGCCATCCGGATTGCAGATGTTCTGGATTTGAAGGATGAAAAGATAAATACCATCAGAGCCGGTGGAATTGTTGGAAAACATGAGGTTATTTTCGGTTTTCCATTCCAGACGGTAAGGCTCATTCATGAATCTATTTCAAGAGATGCCTTTGGTAACGGAGCTTTATTTGCTGCCGAACATCTCATCAATAAAAAACCGGGCTTCTATAAATTTGAGGATTTATTGCATCCTTATTTCAAAGTATAGAAGCCCGGCCTATTAACAATTTAATTTATTATTTATTCATAGACATCAGGAATTCTTCATTATTAAGAGTTCCTTTGATGTTTTTATTTACAAATTCCATTGCTTCTACAGGATTCATTTCAGAAAGATATTTTCTAAAAATCCACATTCTCTGAGAAGTTACTTCATCCAGAAGAAGATCATCTCTACGGGTGCTAGAAGAAATTAAATCAATAGCAGGATAAATTCTTCTGTTTGCAATTTTTCTATCTAGTTGAAGCTCCATGTTACCCGTCCCTTTGAATTCTTCAAAGATAACTTCATCCATTTTAGAACCTGTATCAATTAATGCGGTAGCAATAATCGTTAAGGAACCTCCGCCTTCAATTTTTCTTGCTGCTCCGAAGAATCTTTTCGGTTTATGAAGTGCATTCGCATCCACCCCACCGGAAAGAACTTTACCTGATGCAGGCGTTACAGTATTGTATGCTCTTGCTAATCTCGTAATAGAGTCCAATAGGATCACTACATCGTGTCCACATTCAACCATTCTCTGAGCTTTTGCCAGGACAAGGTTAGCCACTTTCACATGTTTTTCTGCAGCTTCATCAAATGTAGAAGCAATAACTTCTGCATTTACGCTTCTTTCCATATCGGTAACCTCTTCCGGACGCTCATCAATCAGAAGGACCATCATATATACTTCTGGATGATTAGCCGCAATAGAATTAGCAATATCTTTAAGCAACATGGTCTTACCTGTTTTAGGCTGTGCAACAATCATCGCTCTCTGCCCTTTTCCGATTGGTGCAAATAAATCTACAATTCTTGTCGAAATAGTAGACTCACTTCCTGCAAGATTGAATTTCTCTTCAGGGAAAAGTGGTGTAAGATATTCAAATGCAACACGATCCTTAATAAATGCAAGATCACGCCCGTTTACTTCTGTAGGCTTTAATAATGAAAAATATTTCTCACCTTCTTTTGGTAGTCTTACAATTCCTTTAACGGTATCTCCTGTTTTCAACCCATAATTTCGGATCTGTGCTGTAGAAACATACACATCATCAGGAGAAGAAATATAGCTAAAGTCTGATGAACGTAAAAATCCGTAGTTATCAGGTAATATTTCCAACACTCCTTCAATGCTTACCATTCCATCGAAACTGAATTCTTTTTTATGATCATGCTGCTCCTCTGCCTTTTCAGAATGTCTGTTTTGATTCTGATTTTGGTGTTGGTTTTGATGCTGATGCTGGTTTTGATTTTTATGTTGGTTTCCACTGTTCTGTGGATGGTTGTGTCCTTTTTGAGGTCTGTTAGCCTGTGGTTGTTGAGGAGGAGTATTATTAGGCTTTTCTTCTGCCTGAACAGGCTCTGGAGATTCTGTGTTTTTAGGAGCTTCTGTTTTCTCCTGGGAAGTTTCTGTATTTCCAGTATTGGTAGAAACTCTTTTTCTTTTTTTCTTAGCTGAATTGGCTGCAGATGATTCTTCATTTACTGTTGCTTCTACTGCTTCAGCTATAGGCTCTTCTGTTTTTACTTCTTCAGCAACCGGCGTTTTTTCTTCTACTTTTTCCTCTACTTTTGGTTCTGCCGGTGCTTTCGCACTTGCCCTTGGCTTTGCTGGGGCTTTCTTTGGAGCAGCTTTTTTTACCGGAGCCTTTACAGTTTTTTCTGCTGGAGCTTCTTCAGTATTGGTGCTGGTTTCCGTGGCGTTGAAATAATCTTTTGATACTTTAGGATTAGAAGCCTGAAAGTCAAGAATTGCAAAGATCTTATCATTATCATTGCTGTTTCTTGCAACTTTAACGCCCAAATCCTTTAAGATTTTAGTCAGTTCCGTTACGGATTTTGACCTTAACGTTTCTATGTTAAACATATTTATGTAAAAATGTAATTAATTGTGAGTAAGAAAAGTAAGTCCGGTGACTTTTGTTTTCAAGTACATTGTATAATGCAAATCTACACTTATTTTTGAATTGTGCAAAATTTATATTATTTTTGCCTAGAATTTAATATTCAATGCTACAGAGAATACAAACTATATGGACTTTATTAGCAGTTTTAGCTGCTGTTTTCCTTTTTATAACGGGACAGGATGTTGTAATTTCAGACAGTATTCCTGTACTTAATATAGGATGTATCATCCTTGTTATCATTGGATCATTAAGTGTTTTCAGTTTTAAAAACAGAAAAAGACAAATTTTGCTGAATACCATCAGCATCATTATAAACGCTTTGTTGATTGGTGTATTGGCGTACTGGCTGCTAAACTTATCCGGAGGAATTCATTTTCCTGAGAAGGGTATTGAGCCGATTTTCCCATTAATTGCGGTAATATGTCTGCTGATAGCAAACGTATACATCCGAAAAGATGAGAGGCTCGTGAAATCTGTAGACAGACTACGATAACCTTACAACGATTTTTTGAGTGAGAACAGTTCCTTTTTGGAACTGTTTTTTATTTTTATATAGCTGTACTCTTCAATTCTAATCTGTAATTCTTTCCGAATCAGGTAATTTATGTAACTTCCTTGCAACATTTTGATCAAAAAGACGACAGATCCAATAACTTTTAATTAAAGACTATGAAAAAGCTAACTTATCTTACTTTATCCTTATTCTCCATATCCACTTTTGCTCAGGAAGTTTCAAAAGAAAGAGTAAAAACCGTTATTTCCACTCTCGCCTCTGATGAAATGAAGGGACGAGAAATCGGAACCCCGGAAAATGATAATGCAGCCAACTATATTGCTACATTATTCAAGGAAAACAATCTTGAATACTGTACCGGAAACTCCTATCTGATTCCTTTTGACTACAATGGTAAAACCGCTTATAATGTTTGCGGTATAAAGAAGGGTAAATCTGATAAAAACCTTGGCTTTTCAGGACATTTTGATCATATTGGAACCAACAATAAAAGTGGAGACAACATTTACAACGGTGCCGATGATGACGCAAGCGGAATTACTACACTGGTAGGCATCGCAGATTATTTTAAAAATAAGAAGCCTGAATTTTCAATGGTTTTCATGGCTTTCAACGGAGAAGAAAAAGGAATGTTAGGATCACAGGCTATCTCTGAGGATAAGAATCTTGATAAAATTTACAATAATATGGCCGCCCTTTTTAATTTTGAAATGGTAGCTACTGAATCCCAATGGGGTAAAAATGCATTATATATGACTGGAGACGGCTTTTCAGATCTTGATGAGCTATTCAATAAACATGCAGTAAATGGGTTAAAAATCAATGCTGATCCATATGCTAAGCAGCAACTCTTTTATCGTTCAGATAATGTGAGCTTTGTAAAAAAGAAAATTATTGCGCATTCATTTTCAACGGTTGACATGACCAAAGCAACGCATTATCATCATGTGAATGATGACATGAATATTGTTGATGTTGATAATATGACCCAGATCATTAATAACTTTGGAAAGACATTAGATAAATTAAGTCCTAAAAACTTTGCTCCAAAGTATAACGATCAGGTCAATTTTAATTAATTCTGACTTTCACATAAATGCCGCCGATAAGGCGGTTTTATTTTGACCTTAACCGAAATTCTGCATTTTTTAACCTTACGTTTTACTCGTATTTTGCACTTCTTTCTCACTTTATTTCAAAGCGTTGTAACAAAGATCCTCATTTTGAAACTTATCCATTAAAGTAAAACTGGATTAAGAACGTCTTATCTTCTAATTTTACGTAATTTTGCTATCCAAATTTTTCATTGAATGAATGAGTATAAAAAAATCCTGAGGTTCGCCAAACCCCATCAAAAATATATCTATGGAAGTTTATTTTTCAACATATTGTATTCTGTATTTCAGATTGCTTCTCTGGGGACTATTTTACCGGTTTTAGGGATGCTTTTCGGCACCATTAAGCCTGAAAAATATGAAGTACCTCCTGTTTATTCCGGTGACATTACAGATTTCTTCACTTATATAAAAGAATATTCCAACTATTATGTTCAGACATTAGTCAGTACTCACGGTGCCCTTACGGTTCTCGCATGGCTTTGTGTGATTACTGCCTTTATGTTCTTTTTAAGAAATGCATTCCGATACTTCGGGTCCTTATTGCTCATCAACTATCGTGTTGGAGTTACTAAAGATCTTCGTGGTGCGATGTACAGAAAAATACTTTCTTTACCGGTATCCTTTTTTACAGAAAGCCGAAAAGGTGATATGATGTCCCGTATGTCTAATGATGTAGGTGATGTTGAAGGAAATATTTTGGGAAGTTTAATAGAACTTATCAATGCACCTTTCATGCTTATCAGCACATTGATTACTTTATTTTTCCTGAGTGCGGAAATGACTCTTTTCTCTCTGCTTGTACTTCCTGTAATGGGAACAATGATTGCGCTCATTGGAAAAAGTCTTAAAAAAGATTCTCATGAAGCACAACATGAGTTGGGAACCATCTTTTCTATTGTAGATGAAACTTTAAAATCTTCAAAGGTTATTAAAATATTTAATGCCGAAAAGATCATGGACAACCGTTTCATGAAATCAATGAACAAGTGGATATCAAGTTCTATCAACTTAGGTAAAAAGAAAGAATTAGCCTCTCCAATGAGCGAATTCCTAGGTTCTATCACCTTTTTGATCATTGCATGGTATGGAGGTAAACAAATCATTGTGGAACAAAGCATATCGCCTGCTGATTTTCTGGTATTCCTGGGAATGTTCTTCCAGATTCTTCCGCCTGCAAAAAGTTTATCAACATCCATTTCCAATGTACAGAAAGGAGAAGCTTCCCTGAAAAGAGTATTGGAAATTCTTGATGCTGATGTAAAAATCGAAGAAATTGCAGAACCGGTTTCCATTTCAACGCTTAATAACAATATTGAATTCAAGAATATTGGGTTCTATTATGATAAAGCCAATCTTATCCTTAAAAACTTTGAGCTAACAATTCCTAAGGGTAAAACGGTTGCATTGGTAGGACAAAGTGGAAGTGGAAAAACCACTATTGCTAATCTTTTAGCAAGATTCTATGATGTTTCTGAAGGACAAATCCTTATTGATGGTGTAGATATTAAACATTTAAAATTACAGGAATACCGCCAGCTTCTGGGAATGGTAACTCAAGAGTCTGTATTATTCAATGATTCTGTTTACAACAATATTCTGATGGGTAAACCTGATGCTACCAGAGAAGAGGTGATTGCAGCGGCTAAAATTGCGAATGCAGATACATTTATTACAGGTCTTTCTGAAGGATATGATACCAATATCGGAGATGATGGAAACAAACTTTCCGGAGGTCAGAAACAAAGGGTATCTATTGCAAGAGCTGTATTGAAGAATCCACCGATCATGATTCTGGATGAAGCCACTTCAGCCCTGGATACTGAATCTGAAAGATTTGTACAGGATGCTTTGGAAAAAATGATGGAAAACAGAACTTCACTTGTGATTGCTCATCGACTTTCAACCATCCAAAAAGCAGACTGGATTGTGGTAATGGAAAAAGGAACAATTGTAGAACAGGGAACTCATCATGACCTTATTGCTAAAAAGGGCATGTATAACAAACTTGTTGAACTTCAAAACTTTGACTAATTATTTTTAAATCCATATAAAAATGAATCCTATACAAGAGTATTTCTACAGAATCGAAGAGCCTGAAAGAAGTACTCTTCTTTTTTTACGGGAAACCATCCTGGCTTCAGATCCTGAAAACATTACAGAAACTTTCAGCTTTGGACTTCCCTTTATCAAATACAAAAAGAAAATGCTGTGTTATTTCTACTACAGCAAAAAATACAAAAAACATTACCTTAGCTTTTATCACGGTGATAAACTCGATTATCCGGAATTGGTCAAAGACGGCAGAAAGAAATTTAAAATCCTTCTGATCAACACAGATGAAGATCTACCTGTCTCGCTTATTCTGGAAATTCTCACAAAAGTAAAGGATAATATAAAAGGATAATTTACGGGTCATTAAACAGACATTCATATTATTCTCTAGTCTTCTTTTGCAACCTTATATTTTTACATAATCGTAGTTTTCGTTTCCAAATTATATTAAAAAAAACACCAATGATATAAATATCATTGGTATTAATTCTAGTATTATTTACTCTTTGTGTTTTTAAGATTAACTATAGGAAAATAGTTATTAATGTGTATTTACTCCACTAAATTCAGCTTGTTTTATACCCCAAGCCAAAGCATTAGCATAGAATATAGAATTGTATACATTCATCTTTGTACCATTACCATAATTTGGTTTAGGAATTGGTTTAAAGTTTGTATCTGCATAAAAAGGACAAATTGTATCAGAAGTATTCGGAGCAGCAACTGTTCCACATTGAGAATTAAATCCTCCATCTCCTACCCAGATGAAATTTAATGTATTGTGTCTAAAAGCTGTTACCCTTCCTACTGTACCTGAAGGTGTGGCACTAGATATATTGGTATCTCCAGAGTATATTGTGATATCACTTGCAGGCAGACCTGTCGCATATGTTGTAGCAGATGCATCTTCTCCCCACTGAAGTCCTCTTATGTCTCCAAAAGGACCATTAAGAATAGCATCATTCGTCAACGGAAGCTTATAAATTGAACCTGCCGTATTAACACTTCCTACATTTACAGAACCGTCAAAGACACTGCTCAAAAGATTCTGCATTCCTGTGTTATTTTCAGAATAAGCAATCACAACACCACCTTTTAATAAATAGTTTTTAATTATCTGAGCTTCATTAGCACCCATACCCCATATATATCCTATCACAATAATATCTACAGCATTGGCACCTGTTGTCCAGGTAGTCAATTGAGCGGCACTTGGAGCACCTCCACCGTTAATTACCTGATCCCACCCTTCATATTTCACTGTACTATTTGCTAAAGGTCCATAATTCGCTCCAGCTTTAAGGACCTGACCTGAAGGAGATGTACCGGAAACATTATATCCACATCCATCAGGAGCATCTCCAATAGCCAATAACTTTTTCTTAGGAATTACTACAACTACATTTACAGAACATGTTGTAGAAACTCCGCCCTTGCTATCAGAAGTAATTACCATGCTTTTAGTAGTCGTAGAAGTTGGTGCCCCTGATCCATTTAAGGTTATATTTTGAGTTCCTGTAGCTGTAAACGTTCCTGAAGCACTAAATGAAATACCATCTACTGTATTGGTTGTAATAGTATAGCTTCCCAATGCAGAAACATTAACAGGTAGCGTAATGGTATTTGAAGCAGTTAGATTTGTTCCTACCTTATAGACACCATTTACAGTTGCACTACCACAACTCATAGTATAGGTTCCAGCTGCGCTTAAAACGTTTACCGTGATAGAAGGAGTACAGGTAACGTCTACTCCATTTGAGGAAAGTGATACTGTATTTACCTGCACCGCAGTAGGTGTACCTTGCCCTGGGATCTGAACAGTCTGCGCACCCGTGTTTAGGAAAACACCTGTTCCATAAAAGTTATATCCATTAGTTGTAGTACCGGAAATGGTATAATTCCCAACTTTGGTAACATTTACAGAAATGCTTAGATAATTAGAATTGGTTAATTCTTTTCCTTGAACATAGGTTCCCATTGCTTTGGAATTTGAACAGTCAATCGTAAATACAGATTTTCCGATTTGTCCACAGACACTTTTCCATTCATTATCTGCCAGGCTCCAATAGTTATAACAGTCTTCCGTTGTGTTAAAAATTGTAAGGCCATCATCCTTAGCAGTGTTTATGGCAATAGCATCCCTTTGTGCTTCCGTAAGTCTAGGAATTAGTATTCCTTTATTATTTCCTCCAGACACAACATCTAAGACAGAATTTAGATTAGGAGAAGTAGTGTTTATTCCTACTGGACCGTTGTAAGTCTGTGAATAAAGTTTTCCAAAAGTGAGGAGCAGTAGTAGTAGCAAAGTCCCGATTTTGGTTTTTGTAAATTTTAAATTCATCATGTTTTATATGTATTAATATTAATTTGTTCAACTAATAATCCTTAAGCCTTTGTGATTTTCGGCTACAAAGTTATTATAGATGTTAAGAATTCGACAAATCAATACCGCACAATACTACGCATGCGTATCAAAACTCATTAAATCTAGCGAGTCTATATTTTAAGAATAAAATTATTAATATTCATATTCGAGGTAATGTTTAGTTTTTTTCGAATTCTGTATTTCCGACTTTCCACAGCCCTTACACTACTGTTTATAGATGTTGCAATTTTTTTAGTATCAAAATTTAATCTCATTAAAGCACAAATATGCAGTTCAGAATAAATAAGACCATTATTAATATTTAAAATTTTGGGAATAAATTCAGGAAAAAACAATTGAAATTTTTCAAAAAACAAAGGAGAATTATCTTCTGCAAGATTTATAATTTCTGCAATATTATCCTGCGTTAAATTGTTATTAATTACCTGTTGGTACATCAGCTCGTTATTCACTTTTTGCAGATCGCCAATTGTAGAATCTTTTATTTCAGTCTCTTTCTTCAAACCATGGATCAGCTTATCTTTTTGAGAAACAAAATAAATATCAATCAGAAAAGTTGTAATGGCAAAAAGAACATTAAGCAGCTTTATAGTTCTTAGGTCTTCTTGATTTATATATCCACTTCTTGGCAAAAAATCAAGATCAAAATACATGCATACTATAAAATTTGCTGCTACAACACTCACAATAAGTAGTATTGTATTAAAATCATATTTATAGTTAAAATAAAAAGGAAGAGCAAAAAGGAGAGAGAAATAGAAATATTCAACTCCCGCATCTTTCCAGGTATACACGTGGAAAACACTTATTATAAAAGTAAGAATCAGAAAAATAAGAACAATCATATTCTTTATAACATTTCTGAACCTTGCTAACTTCCCTTTTACACTTATTAGAACGAGCCAAAAAAGAGTAATAATAATTAGGAATACAGAACTAAGAAGATCTCCAAAGAAAAAAATAATAAAAACAGAATAGAATAGAAATAGCAAAAAAAGAAAAAGCAAATATCGATTGATAAGCATTAAATCATTGCGATCAAAATCATTATCCAGTGATTCAAGCTCACTATTGATTATATAATAAAATATTTTTTTCATCATCCTAAAAATATCATTGTAAAGGACAATTTAATTGACTCGCGTCATTGCCCAAGAAGGTTTGGAAACTTAAACACTATAAAAATCCGAATATTACAACAATGCTAATTTAAAAAAATCAGCAAACAAATTAATAAAAACAGATTACGTATTTAAAACTAACACAGTATAGACTCATTTACAAATAAAAGCTCAATTACAAGAAATCATGAAATTGATAGGTAGGAAGAACTCTTTCCATTTAGTAATACTATTTCTGCTAATCTTAAAATGATTTGCAAGTTCTGTATTGTTGAGATTATTTTTTCTGATAATTTAAAATTTCCAGAATAGAATTCTTGTCATATGATCGGAGTTGCTTATTGCTAATTTTTAGAATATTTAATTTCTCCAAAAACTAGCCTATCCATATTGAAAATATCTATTACAGTATTCATATCCTCAATCCTATTTTTGAGTTGAGAATCATTATTTTTCTCAGGATATTTCTCTCTGATAATATCGTATATATTTTTTTATAATTTGGTATCATATCTAATCTAATCATTTTTTCTTAATTCATTTATAATTTATAAAGAGTTGTTTTAGGTATGTTATAATTCAAAATCACTTCATGAGGAGTCATTTGTTTCGTAAAAATTTTTCCGAGAATAAAATTCTTCACATTCTGAGTATACACACTTTTTCTAAATACAGGGAATATATTTTTTAAAGGCAATTAGGTTTTTATAGAGGCTGCATTTAAAATTAAATGGCCAGTGTATAATCTAAAAAATCATATTTTAAAAGCTTACTCCATTTTAATAAAAGGTCATTATCCATACTTTTTGCTCAAACATCTTCTGAATTTTTTCCTCACTGCATTTGAAAAATTTGGAAATTCTCTTACTCGAAATCTGAAGTCCCTTGAAAATCTGTTTGGAAGTATACATAGATTTTACTTAGCAAAATTATTATTAAAAACTCAATAACGATAAGAAATATACACACGCAATAACACTCGTGAGTAGTAAAAATCGTAAAAAAAGAGCTTCAATTTAAATCTTCAACAAATAAAAAATGAAATAGAAATTTATTTTTTAGTTATTTTTTTCTCTAATTACCTATCCTCAACAATTTGAATCTATAAAATCAGACGAGTACGTTTCGTTTTATAAAATAAAAGATCTTCATCTAAAACAATTAGATAGAGATTATTTAAAAGGAGTAAGAAATATTTTTTACGGCAAAAAGGAAGCTAATCTCACATAATGGTTGGATATAAAATCTGACACATAACAATATCCTTCGCCACCAATAATACTGTTTATCATATTTATACATCTAAAAAAGAAATAAGAAAGGAGAAAACTACGTTTTCTCCTTTCTATATGTTTTGATTTTGCCTAATATTAATCTCTCAATTTGGCAATGACATCCAATCCTCCTTTGGTAATGTCTCCGATCTTACAGATGATTTCAGTATCTAAAGGCAGAAATACGTCCATTCTTGACCCGAATTTAATAAATCCAAACTCATGTCCGGCTTTAGCCTGATCTCCTTCATTACAGTAGAATACGATCCTTCTGGCTACATATCCTGCAATTTGTCTGAAAACCACTTTATGATTGGTTTCAGTTTCAATAGCTACGGTTGTTCTTTCATTCTCTGTAGATGACTTTTCATGCCATGCTACCAGGTATTTTCCAGGATGGTATTTTTTATATATTACCTTCCCTGTAACCGGGTATCTACAGATATGAACGTTCAAAGGAGACATGAAGATAGAAACCTGAATGGCCTTTCCTTTAATGAATTCATTTTCTTCCACTTCTTTGATCATTACCACTTTTCCGTCAACCGGAGCAATTACGTTCTCTTTATGGTCAAGAATAGTACGATTCGGGACTCTGAAAAACCAAAATACCAGACAGTAAATAACCAACAAAGGTGCAATGATCAGCAAAGACCATATTTTAAGGAAATAGATAGCTAATGCCCCCAATACCAGAAAAAGTATCGTGGCTACGGTAATCGTTCCTTTTGATTCTCTATGTAATTTCATGAGACTAAATAAATTTTTCTAAAATAAAGTACAAATATACGACAGGAACGCAGATAATAAAACTATCCAGTCTATCTAATACTCCTCCATGCCCCGGAATGATGTTTCCACTATCCTTTACACCGAAGTTTCTCTTCAGTTGGCTTTCTACCAAATCTCCCAGTGGAGCAAAAGCTGCTACTAGAAATCCTACGATCATCCAGTTCCCTCTCAACTCAGGCTGATAATGCTCAATAAAGTACGATAGAACTAAGGTTAAAACAACACCTCCAGCGTACCCTTCCCATGTTTTTTTAGGCGAAATCTTAGGTGCCATTTTATGTTTTCCAAAGAACTTTCCTACGAGGTAAGCAAAAGTATCACTACTCCAGATCAGGATAAAAAGGAAAAGAACTTCCATAGAAAAACCATCGTTATAGCTGGAGAACTTAGGTAATCCCAATGCAAAACTGAATGGCAGGGCTACGTAAATAACGGTAAAAATCAATTTTCCGTTGTCAAAGTATAATTCGTTAGGAAACTTAAATAAAGTGACTATAGCAATACCAATGAGAGCAAGAGCTAATATCTCACTCAATCTGAAATCAAAAAAGAAATCATGATGGAAGTATCTTTTGGAAAAAATGTAAAATATAAAAATAACCAATGGATATACTACCCATTTTTCATATCCTTTTCCAAATTTCATTAGTTTCACACACTCCCAAGTACCTACAACCAACAAAAGACTTATCAGACCATAATAAAGATATTGTTGCTGAATAAGACCAGGGAAAACACTGTTAATAAGTTGCGCCCCTAACGGAGTCGAACAAAGAATGATAATGGCTACATAAACGAGACCTGAAACGGTCCTTTGAATGAGATTTTTGTCCAAAATTTAAAATTTAGTAGTGGTTGCTTAATCTTCAAGCAGCAATAAAAACAGTTTTGTATTGGAATTGGAAGAACTGTCCATTTTAGACTGGCTTCCACTAATGGAAGTAAGGTTCTTTATATTTCCGTTCCTTTTTATTTTCCCCATGGCATCATTCAGGCTGTTTACAATCTGCGAAACATTGGCAATGATAATAATCTTATCTGGTAGCCTTGAGGAATGATAATGAAGAATATTATTATGAGAAAGCATAATTCTTCCGTCATAAGCAATCAGGTATTCACATGTAATGAATGCTGCTTCATTAGACGGCTGCAATTCTGAAGTATAAGAAGTCTTCACAACATTTAAAAAGTTCTGAAGTTCCTTATCCCAACAAAACAGGTTGTTGATACCTTCTATTTTGATAATTTGATTTAAAGTTTGTAGAGCCTCCGCTTCATCTGCACAATAATTAAAAAATCCCCCTGAATGCGTAAATAATTGCGCAAACTTATAGTCGAGATCCGCATTTTTCAGCGAATCCCCAAGCTTCTCCAGGCTCTGTTTGTCCTCTTCCTCAGGCTGGTTGGTAAGTTTGCTTACAATCCTCTTGAATAAATTCAACTTAATTTATTTTTAGTCAACTTTATACAAAAATAGAAAATAAATTACAATAGATTCCAAAATATCTCCTTAAATATGAAAAAACCTGACAATTTTAAAGTTGTCAGGTTTTATATTTCCTATTTTTTAAGAATTTTAAAGCTGTGTTGGGCTTTCAGGAGCCTGTATTTCGCTTTCTTCTTCTTTTTCTTTAATTGGAGGTGTTTCCAACACTTCCGGTAGATCTTTTTCAGGAATAGTATTGGTAACCGGTTTCTCTGTCAATTCAGGATCCCATGCTCTTTTACCAAAGATTTCTTCTAAGTCTTCACGGAAGATCACTTCTTTTTCTAACAGTTTATTTGCCAGAGCATCAAGCTTATCTTTATTTTCGTCAAGAATTCTTACCGCTCTTTCATACTGATTTTCGATAATCAATTTGATTTCTGCATCAATTTTAGTAGCTGTTTCTTCAGAATAAGGTTTTCCGAAAGAATATTCAGACTGCCCTGAACTGTCATAGTAAGAAATATTACCAATATTAGGGCTTAATCCGTAGATCGTCACCATTGCCTGAGCTCTCTTCGTTACTGTTTCTAAATCAGAAAGAGCTCCAGTAGAGATATTGTTGAAGATCACCTGCTCAGCTGCTCTACCTCCTAATGTTGCACACATTTCATCCAACATCTGTTCAGTAGTAGTAAGTTGTCTCTCTTCCGGAAGATACCATGCTGCACCTAAAGAACGTCCTCTTGGAACAATCGTTACTTTTAAAAGTGGGGATGCATGTTCTACCAGCCAAGAGATTGTAGCATGACCTGCTTCATGATAAGCAACTCTTCTCTTTTCAGATGGCTTGATGGCCATATTTTTCTTTTCAAGACCACCAATAATTCTATCTACCGCATCCAGGAAGTCCTGTTTTGTAACAGAAGTATGGTTATATCTCGCTGCAATCAACGCTGCTTCATTACAAACATTAGCAATATCCGCTCCACTGAATCCAGGAGTTTGTTTTGCTAAGAAATCTCTGTCTACATTATCATCAAGTTTGATTTTCTTCAAATGAACATCAAAGATATCTTTTCTTTCATGCAATTCAGGAAGATCTACATAGATTGAACGGTCAAAACGACCTGCTCTCATCAAAGCTTTATCAAGGATATCCGCTCTGTTGGTAGCTGCCATTACAATGACATTTACATCTGTTCCGAAACCATCCATTTCAGTAAGAAGCTGGTTCAATGTATTTTCTCTTTCATCGTTTCCGCCTGAGAAATTATTTTTTCCTCTTGCACGTCCGATAGCATCAATCTCATCGATAAAGATAATCGCCGGAGATTTAGCTTTAGCCTGAGCAAAAAGGTCTCTTACTCTTGAAGCTCCTACCCCAACAAACATTTCTACGAAATCAGATCCTGAAAGGGAGAAAAACGGAACTTTAGCTTCCCCAGCAACAGCTTTCGCCAATAAGGTCTTACCTGTTCCCGGAGGGCCTACCAATAGTACACCTTTAGGAATTTTACCTCCTAATTTTGTATATTTTTCAGAGTTTTTCAAGAAATCTACGACTTCTTGTACTTCTTCTTTAGCACCTTCTAATCCTGCAACATCTTTAAATGTTACCTGAATTCTTTCTTTTTCATCGAAAAGCTTAGCTTTAGATTTTCCGATAGAGAAAATCTGTCCGCCAGGACCTCCGCCCCCACCCATCTTTCTGAAAAGAAGGAAGTAGAATAATCCCAGAATAGCAATCCAGATTAATGCAGATATAAGAATATCCGCGAAAGGACTCTTGCCTGTTCCATAATCTTTAGCTGTTTTAATAGCCGGATTGGTTGTTTTGATCTGTTCAAATTTCTGAAGGAAAAGTTGAAGATCTCCATATTTCACAGAATAGTCTGCTTTTGGAGCCATATCTAAAGCTGAAAAAGGATTATTTTCCTTTCCGGTTTTCACCATTGCTGATTTTGCTTCTTTAGTAAGGAAAACATCAGCTTTCTCTATGTCTTTGTATATAATAATATTTTGGACTTTCCCCGCCTGCATTTCTCTAAAGAAACCATCCTCATCAATAGTTTTTGCTGTATCTCCACCAAGGAAATTGGAACCAAAGAAAAGCAAAAGAGCTATGATTGCAATAGGAAAGAACCAATTGAATCCTTTGTTATTCATTTAGACTTTTTAAATTTTTTATTATTCATTTTCAATTTTGGTAATGACTGCGTCACCCCAAAGTTCTTCGATATCGTAATATTCACGTGCTTCTTTCTGGAAAATGTGAACCACTACTGAAACATAATCTACCAATACCCACATTGAGTTTTCTGTACCTTCTACATGCCAAGGTCTATCTTTCAGATCGTTTCTCACTTTTTTCTCAACACTTCCAGCCAATGCTGAAACCTGTGTATTCGAGTTTCCGCTACATATTACGAACGTTTCCGCTACTGAGTTTTCAATTTTTGAAAGATCGAAGATCATAATATCTTCTCCCTTCACATCTTGAATTGCTTCAACGATTTTATCTATTAGTGCTTGTTTTTCTGCTGTTTTATTCATTAAAAAAATACTATAATCTGCAAATTTATTGTTTTTTCTTTACTTTAACCTTACTTTTACCCCCTTAATGTCTTAAAGTTTTCTTAAATGAGCCAACTCTTCTATCTGAAAGAATGTTCTTCTACTAATGACGAAATATCAAAGTTTTTACTTTACGAAAATTCAGATTTTATAGGATTGCATACTTTTAATCAAACTAAAGGCCGTGGCCAGTATGGAAATGTCTGGATTCCGACTGCCGGAAAAAACCTGGCGTATACGCTGGCAGTGAATACTCAAAACATACTGTGTTCCGACTTTATATTCAATTATTATACCGCAATTATTGTCAGGGATTTCCTTGCCAATTTGGCTGATAATGATGTGAAAATTAAATGGCCGAATGATATTATCCTTAAAGGTAAAAAAATCGTTGGAATTTTGATTGAAAAGAAAAAAATTAATCAAAATAATTATTTTATTATTGGAACCGGAATCAATATCCTTCAAGACAAATTTGAAGCAATATCGAACGCTGGTTCACTTCTGACGCAGACAGGGCATGAATTCAACCTTGAAGAGCTTAGTGTAAACCTTCATGAATTCTTGTCAGAAAAACTAAAAAACATCCCTTCTGACCAGGAAATACTGGATCATTTCAATAAGAGTCTGTTTCGAAAGGATGAGATCTCTGTCTTTGAAATTGAAAAAGAGAGACAAAATGGCATCATCCGGAATGCAGATGATAAAGGAGAACTTTGGATCGAATTGGAAAAAGACGGCATGCGTTCTTTTTACCACAAGGAGGTAAAACTCCTCTATTGATTAGCTCTTTTGATATAAAGATATAGAGTAAGCGGAAGAAATACCAGATTAGGCAACCACATCGCTAAAGCCGGTGATAAACTTTTATTTTCTGAAACCACTTTTAAAGCTTCAAATGAAAAGACAAACAGGAAGGCCAATGAAATCCCTATCGCAAGATTAATCCCTAATCCCCCTCTCTTCTTTTGAGAAGACAGAGAGAGCGCAAGGAAAGTCAGAATAATAATAGAAACAGGCATTGAAGTCCTCTGATGAAGCTCATTCAAATAAGAGTTAAGATTACTATTTCCTCTGGCTTTTTCTCTTTCTATGAATTTTAAAAGCTCAGGGGTTGTTTTATTTTGCCCTAAAAGCTCATTCGGAAAAAGTTCTTCAGGAGAGTGGCTATAGTTTTTTCTAAGCTCTACTCCATTATTCAGTTTCTCCGTATTATCTTTATTGATCGTCTTTTCAAGATAATTATTTAAAACGAACTGCTTTTTATCCTGATCCCAATATACTTCACTAGCTTTTAATTCGTACACCATTTTTCTGTGAGTATCAAACTTTTGGTACACAAAACTGGATCCTCTTTTTTCTCTTTTATTCCAGGAATCTACAAAGATATACTCTGTTTTACTCAACTGTGAAGAGGCTGGAGCAGTCCCCAGAATCTTTTCTTTATTGGCAGCATTATAGGTATACGCTTCCAACTCGTTTTTCTTGATATTAGCCCAAGGAAGAACCAAATGATACACCACAAGCGCCATTAATGCAATCAGAATAGAAGTATACAGATACGGTTTTGAAAACCTGTGAAAACTAGCTCCACTACTGATAATAGCAACAATTTCAGTATTGTTTGCCATTCTGGAAGTGAAATAGATCACCGTAATAAATACCAGAATGGAAAGGAATGTCACTACTAGATTAATGATCCAGTAAGGATAAAAGTGAAGCAGAAAATACCCAAGATCCAGTTTAGGATCTAGAGCTTTTGCATTTTCTATCCTTGGAATTTTTTGCTGAACATCGATAACAAGTACTACTATAGACAACAGTACCAGCATGAAACTAAAAGTTCCAAGGTATTTTTTGATGATATATCTGTCTACAATCTTAAGCATACGTCTTTTTACAGTCTTTGTCTAAGAACCGGTACTATAGAATTTTTCCACTCATAGAAATCTCCCGCAATGATATGTTCTCTGGCTACTTTTACCAAATCAAGATAAAATGCTAAGTTATGAATTGAAGCGATTTGCTTCGCCAGATATTCTTTGGATACAAATAGATGACGAAGATATGCTTTTGAATATTCACGATCTACAAAGCTTGTCCCGAATTCATCCAAAGGCGAAAAATCACGTTTCCATTTTTCATTTTTAAGATTCATTACCCCTTGCCATGTGAAAAGCATTGCATTTCTGGCATTTCTTGTAGGCATCACGCAATCCATCATATCAATTCCTAACCCAATAGATTCAAGAATGTTCCAAGGAGTTCCAACTCCCATCAGGTATCTTGGTTTTTCTTTTGGGAGAATATCTGTTACTTCATCTGTAATTCTGTACATTTCCTCTTCTGGTTCTCCTACAGAAAGTCCTCCGATCGCATTTCCTTCTGCTCCTGCTTCAGAAATTACTTCCGCTGAAATTTTTCTTAAATCAGAATAAGTAGATCCCTGAACAATTGGGAAAAGTCTTTGCTTATGCCCGTATAATTCAGGATTATCATTAGTCCATTCGATACATCTTTTCAGCCAACGGTGGGTAAGCTCCATAGATGATTTTGCCTGATTGTATTCACAAGGGTAAGGAGTACATTCATCAAAAGCCATGAAAATATCTGCCCCGATCTGTCTTTGGATTTCCATTGATCTTTCCGGAGAGAACATGTGATAACTTCCGTCAATATGAGATTTGAATCTCGCTCCCTCTTCTGTCATTTTTCTGTTGCTCGCTAACGAGAACACCTGAAAACCTCCAGAATCCGTAAGAATAGGAAGGTCCCAGTTCATAAATTTATGTAAACCACCGGCATCCTGCATCGTTTCCATTCCTGGACGAAGATAAAGATGGTATGTATTGCCCAAAATAATTTGGGCTTTAATGTCTTCTTTTAATTCTCTCTGATGAACTGTTTTCACACTTGCAACAGTTCCTACCGGCATAAAAATAGGGGTTTGAATCTTCCCGTGGTCTGTAGTAATTTCCCCTGCCCTAGCTTTTCCTTCAGAGGTTTTTTCGATATTAAAAAATTTCATCTGTACTCTTTTTTAATTCGCTTCGATCAGCGATTATCATTGTCCGGGCTAAACCCGCTTCATCATTAATTATTTTTGAGGCATTCCTAATTCGGTTTTCTTCAGCTTATCTTTTACATATTGATCCGCTTTAGGATCTTTCTTGAGTAAAATTTGCTGTGCTTCGGTCGCAATGCCTTCCATTTCTTCTTTAATCACATAATACTTAAAACTTTCAACAAAATCATCCGGTTTTACATGATGGGATTTCAAAATAAATCTGGTACCGGCTTCCATATTCCGGTTCTGATACATAAAATTAACCTGATCATTCATCACAAGATCAGCGATAACTTCTGCCATCACCTCCTCATCAACAAGATTTTTAGGCTTATCAATATAATCACTACATGAAAACAGCCCCAGAAAAACAAAAACAAGAATCAAATTTTTCGTCAGCTTATTTCTATATTTTGTATTGGAAGGATTAGCCATGTTTTATTTTATAATCGATTGATGATTGACTTCCATTTTAAGTTTAAAACACCAAAAACAGCTTCATGGATAATTCCGCCATTCATTTTGCTTTCTCCTAAAATTCTATTGGTAAATATAATAGGAACTTCTACAATTCTAAAACCTTTTTTAAAAGCTCTGAATTTCATTTCTATCTGAAAACCGTACCCTTTCAATTTTACATTATCCAATCCGATTTCTTCCAATACTTTTCTGGAAAAGCACACAAAACCGGCTGTAGTATCATGAATAGGTAGTCCTAACACAAATCTCACATATTTTGATGCAAAATAGGACAGCAACACTCTTCCCATAGGCCAGTTGACAACATTTACCCCTTTTGAATACCGGGAACCAATGGCCATATCAGCATTCTGACAAGCTTCAAAAAGTTTAGGAAGATCATTAGGGTTATGTGAAAAATCGGCATCCATTTCAAAAATGTAGTCGTATTTATTTTCGATCGCCCATTTAAATCCATGAATATAGGCTTTACCTAAACCATCTTTACTATGTCTTATCGAAATATGCAGGTAATGGGGGTGCTTCTTCTGCAATTCCTTTACTACATCTGCTGTTCCATCTGGAGAAGAATCATCCACTACTAAGATATGAAAGTCATTCTCCAATGCAAAAACCGCGGAAATAATATTTTCAATATTTTCCTTTTCGTTATACGTTGGGATGATGACGAGTTTTTTCATTTCAGTTTGCAAAGATAGTTTATTTAACCTTTTTATTTTATACAAAATAATCTATAATTTTGCAAAAATCTTTTTCAAAGATTCGTGGATCAGATTAAGCTTGTTTTCCACAATCGTAAGTGATGTAAAAAATCAGTGAAAAAGATGTTTAAGATTAGATTTAACAGATGAAGCAATAAAGAAATTCTATGCCAAGTTGTGTTATTTATAGTTAAATAAAAAAATAAAAAACTTAAAATTTGCCATCATCACCAAACTACATCAACTATGTAAGAATACCTGAGAATAACGACTGGGTAATTTTTATACTTATAGGCTGTATATTTTTATATGTTTTTATGATGAACATTATAGAAAGAGATGCAAGTCTTAAAGATTTCTTGCTTCAAAAGTATTTCGATGCAAGCAATAACCTTCCCAGCTGGATTATTACATCCTGCGTAACTACACTTACTTTATCTGTACTGATCTCTCAGTATATTCCGGTAGTGCCTAAATTTATTGCAGATATACAGATTGTAGGGTATCAACTGAATAAGTTTGGATATACCTTTCTGGCCGTTATCTTTTTTTACCTGATAAAATCTACATTAGGCTTTTTATTTTATCAAAGTATAGGTGATGGAAAAAAATGGACTATTTTTTATTTTACCGCCACAAAATTTTATTTTATCCTGTCTTTTTTGTTGATAATTCTGTGTGTTAGCCATTATTACTTCCCAATAGACAGAAATAAAATCTTCTCATATTATTTCTTCTTCTTTTCTTTTGTGTTCATTTTCAAAGTTTTTTTCTATTTATTTCACAAGAACAAGATTCTTCCAGAGAAATGGTATTATAAATTTTTGTATATTTGCACGCTCCAAATCGCACCATTGTTACTGCTTTGGAAGTTGTTATTTTTTTAATAAAGTCAAAGATGAGAATAAAGTCTATATTGGTTTCTCAACCAGCGCCTAGTGAGTCTTCTCCATATCTGGATATAGCGAAGAAGGAAAAAATAAAGATTGATTTCCGTCCATTTATCCACGTCGAAGGGGTTGACAATAAAGAACTCAGAACTCAGAAAATAGATCTGACACAATATACTGGTATCATTTTCACCAGTAAAAATGCTATTGACCATTACTTCAGACTTGCAGAAGAATTACGTTTTGCAGTTCCGGATACAATGAGATATATCTGCCAGTCGGAGGCAATTGCCAACTATCTTCAGAAGCACATTGTGTACAGAAAAAGAAAGATCAGCTTTGGGGAGAAAAACTTCTCAGATCTACTTCCTCTATTCAAGAAGTTTCCCACTGAAAAATATCTGTTGCCATCTTCAGATGTTTTAAGCCCGGATATTGTAAAAACTTTAGATTCTGCAAACGTAGAATGGACAAGAGCAATCATGTACCGCACTGTATGCAGTGACCTGACAGACATCAACATTAAAGATTATGACATGTTGATCTTCTTCAGTCCACAGGGAATTAAGTCTCTGCAACAAAACTTTCCAGACTTCAAACAAGATGAAACAAAGATCGGAGTTTTTGGAAATACTACTTTAGCTGCTGCAGAAGAAGCAGGATTAAAGGTAGACTTAATGGCTCCTACGAAGGAAACTCCTTCTATGACCATGGCCCTAGAAAAATATATTAAAGCACTACACAAATAGTCTTTAATACAAAAATAAAGCTAACCATCTCTCCAATAAAGGAAAGATGGTTTTTTTTTAACTACATTTGAACAAAAATTAACATTGAATAGTACGTTCCCGGAAGTCGTTCTGGCCGTACAAAAATTAAAATATTCTGATGAAAGCTCCACAGGCAAAAAAAATAGAAAAAATACTAGAAACCCACGGCGACAGAAGAGCAGACCATTACTTCTGGCTTAATGAAAGGGAAAACCCGGAAGTCATTCAATATCTTGAAGAAGAAAATGCTTACGAAGAATTCATCATGAAAGACACCGAAGAACTTCAGGAAGAACTCTTCGAAGAGATGAAAGCCCGTTATAAAAAGGATGACGAATCACTACCATATTTCTTCAACGGATACTGGTATATTGTACGCTATGAAGAAGGCAAAGAATATCCTATTTTCTGTAGAAAGCATGAAAGCATGGATAACGAAGAGGAAATTATACTTGACGTAAATATTTTAGCGGAAGGTGAAGATTTCTTTGAAGTGGGAAGTGTTGCGGTAAGCCCTAATAACGAAATGACTTCTTTTTCTTCAGATAATGTAGGAAGAAGAATTTATACTTTAAACTTCAAAAACTTAAAGACCGGTGAAATTCTTCCGGATAAAATATTCAACACGACAGGAAAAGCAGTTTGGGCGAATGACAATCAACATGTTTTCTATATCAGAAAAGACAAAAGTCTTCGTGCATTTCAGGTTTACAGACATAAACTAGGAACAGATTCTTCTGAAGATGCCCTTATCTTCCATGAGAAGGATGATACTTTTGATGTAAACGTATTTAAAACAAAATCCTTACAATATATTTTTATTGCAAGTTCAAGCACGATTTCTGATGAGCATCATTTTATTCCTGCAGACAATGTTTTTGCAGAATGGAAAGTTATCCAGCCAAGAATAGATGATCTAGAATATTCTGTAGAACATTATGAAGACGAATTCTACATTATTACAAATGCTGATGATGCCACGAATTTCAAAATTGTAAAAACAAAGATTGACCACTGCAGTATGGAAAACTGGGTAGACGTTATCCCACACCGTGCTGAAGTATTACTAGAAGGATTTGAAATTTTCAAAGACTATCTGGTTCTGGAAGAAAGAGAAAAAGGGCTTCTTCAAATCAAAATTATTGATGAAAAAACCAAAGAGTCCTATTATCTCCCATTCTCTGATCCAACTTATACTGCTTATATAGGAATCAACCTTGAATTTGATACAGAGGTGTTACGTTATGGTTACACTTCCCTTACTCAGCCTGGTTCTACCTATGAGTATAACATGAAAGATAAAACCACAAAACTTCTGAAACAACAAGAGGTTTTAGGTGGAAAATTCTTCCCGGAAAATTATATATCCGAAAGAATCTGGGCAGATTCCAGAGATGGAGAAACAAAAATCCCCATTTCTCTGGTGTATCATAAGGACACCAAAAAAACAGCAGACACTCCCCTTCTACTTTATGGATATGGAAGTTATGGACACACTGTAGACGCCAGTTTCTCCAATGTAAGACTTTCTATTCTTGATCGTGGTTTTATTTATGCTATTGCTCACATCCGTGGTGGTGAATACCTGGGAAGAGAATGGTATGAGGATGGAAAAATGCTATTCAAGAAAAATACTTTCTTCGATTTCATTGATGCAGGAAAATATCTGATAAAGGAAAACTATACTTCATCCAAGCATTTATATGCAATGGGTGGAAGTGCAGGCGGACTTTTGGTGGGAGCCGTTGTCAATTATGAACCACAATTATTCAATGGAATTGTTGCACAGGTTCCGTTTGTAGATGTTGTGACTACAATGCTGGATGATACAATCCCATTAACGACCGGAGAATATGATGAATGGGGAAATCCAAATGACAAAGAATATTATCATTATATGAAAGAGTATTCTCCTTATGATAATGTAGAAGCTAAAGACTATCCAAATATCCTTATCACAACAGGATTCCATGATTCCCAGGTACAGTATTGGGAGCCTGCTAAATGGACAGCCAAACTTAGGGAATTAAAGACAGACAACAATATTCTGGTTTTTAAAACAGATATGAGTTCAGGACACGGAGGTGCCAGTGGAAGATTTGAATCTCTGAAAGAAGATGCATTAGAATATGCATTCTTATTAAAGATTGATAATAAAGAATAAAACAAAGTTGACGAAACTTTGAAAATAACTTTCCTCCTTTACAAATGAAATGAGAAGAGGAATCAAAACATTAATAATGTAAATTATATGAACGAGTCCGAATATTGGAAAAAAATAGAACAGTTCTTCGAAGATAATTTTCAAACCGAGAAAAATCCGCCTATTGAAACGTTACTGTTTTTAATTGGTCTACAGGAATTGGGCAGTGGACAACAAAAATATACAAAAGAAGATAAAGTAAACCTTATCCATATTGCAGTTTGCAGATTGCTTGAACCTTTTGGATATTATAAATTCACTCACTATGAAGATGGGTGGCCCCAGTTTGACAAGCTGGAAGATCTTCCGGAATTAAAGCCTAATGAACAGAGCTTGCTTATGAAAAAGGCTATTATTCAGTATTTTCAGGAAGAAGAGCTTATTTAAGTGTGAAAACACGGTACTTTGAAAATTTAATAAACAAAAAAACGCCATATTCCTTATGCAAATAGAGACAAATAAAACTTGTCTCTATTTTTTTTGAATAAAATCAACACCCAAAACCATTTCGTTACCAATTGATTATATCTGAATTTCACCATTTTATAGAAAACTTTCATGAGCATACAAAACTCTAAGTCTGAAATAATGCGAAACATTAAATAGGGTACCTCAATTGAAGTACCCTATTTTCATATCATAAAATTTATGATCTATCATCACATTTTTACTATCCTATCACCCAATGATTTCCTTTAGTTGACTCAATCCCATTTTAAAACCTTCTTCAAATCCCATATCCAGCATTTTTTTCATGACTTCTTCGGACTGATAGTGAATATTTACCGTTACTTTTGTTCCTTCTTCTACTCCTGTAAAACCAATCAGCCATTTTGATCTTGGGGCTTCTTCGTTCACTTCTCCGTTTTCATTACAGAAAGCACTTGTCCAATCAAAACTTCTATGTTCTATAATCTCCCCGTATTGGGATTGAGAATATCCTTTTTCACCATTCGGACCTACCATTGCATACAGCCAGATCCCGTTTTCTTTAAAATCCTGTTTTACTGTTTCGCACTTCCAGGGTCTGGGACCCCACCACTGATCCAATAATTCGGATTGGGTAAAATAATTCCACACTTTCGAAACATCAGTGTTGTAAATATTCATTACATACACGCTTTTCGAGTCAAAATCTTTGTTGAAAATGATATTAGATTCCATAAAGTAATAATTTTAAATAAAGTTAGCGCTTTATTTACAGAAAGGACTTTTCCTATGACAAGTAAACAATAATTCATAAATAATTGTTAAAAAACTATCTTTTAAGAAAAAAAACATAATTTTTTGGCTCGTTTTTTGTTTACGTAGTCTTAAAACAATTAATTTTAACATTCATTTTTCCAAAACATATACAATTAAATAATGAATAATAAATTCATCCCAATAATTTCGGTGTTTATGACGATCTCACTGATTGTCTTTGTTACGCTCCAATTTTATTGGCTGAAAGGCTATTACGGTGTACTGGAACAGGACTTTTCCAATAAAGTTTATTCTGTTTTAGAAAGTACATCAAAAACAATTGAAGAAATTGAAGCCGATAAATATCTTACCAAGGATAACAGAAGTACAATCCTTGCCAACAGTAAGAACCCCTCACTTACTACTATTCAACAGGTAGAGGATTCCGGGACTCAGAGACAAATTATCTATTCCAAAAATATTATTTCCAATGCACAGCTTCCTATTTCTAAAAAAGGAGACTCTGTAAAGCTGACAACTTTATATACTGATGAAGCCGCTTATAAAATAAAAAGAGATACCACCAACCGCGAAATTCTTACCTCGGATATCAATCAGGATATTGAAACCGGGGATTATGCCGTAAAAGAGTTTGTAAAGGTATATGGAAACAATTTACCTATTGCACAAAGGGTAAGCCCGGCCACTCTTGACTCAGTGATCACAAAAGAATTGAAAATCCGAGGGATTACAGCAAAGTTCGGGTATGGAATTATTGATAAAGACAATAAACTTACCACCATTGCCAATAAGGCTTACAAAGAAAAAAAAGACAGCAATACCTATAGCTATCCTCTTTTCACAGATAAAAAATACAATACTTTATACAATCTTGCTTTAGTATTCCCTAAAAAGGAATATGCTTTGGCAATGAACAACTGGCCGATGCTCTTGGGAACTTTCCTTTCATTGCTTACGATTCTTGGAATTTATATCATTTCTATTAATTATATGATGAGACAGAAAAAACTTGCTGAAGTGAAAACAGATTTCATCAATAATATGTCTCATGAATTCAAGACACCGCTCGCAACTATTTCCGTCGCAACGGATTCATTAGCGAATGACAAAATTGCTACTAATCCGGATAAAGTAAAATACTATTCGGAATTGATTAAGCAGGAAAATCTGAGAATGAAAAAGCAGGTGGAAAATGTCCTGAATATGTCTAAGCTTGAAAGAAATGAAGTAGAACTATTCCTAAGGGAAACCAATGTTAGGGAATTAATTAAAAGGACAACAGAATCCTTCAATCTGATTGTACAGCAAAGAAACGGTACTCTGACTCAAGAATTCAATGCCACTCATTATAATTTTAAAATTGATGAGTTTCACATCTCGAATATGCTGGTGAATCTACTGGATAATGCGAACAAGTATTCTCCCGAAGCGCCGGAAATTCATGTAGAAACTAAAAATGAAGGCCATTGGTATGTTATTGAGATCTCAGATAAAGGAATGGGAATGGAAACCCAGAATAAAACAAAAATTTTCGAGAAATTCTTCAGGGAAGAAACCGGAAATATTCACAATGTAAAGGGACAGGGATTAGGCCTTTCCTATGTAAAAAAGATTGTAGAACTGCACAAAGGGCAGATTATCGTAGAATCTAACAAAGGAGCTGGAAGTACGTTTACGATAAAACTTCCAATGGGATAAATATAAGTATCGATAAAATAAAGAACCAAAAAAACAAAATATAAGAAGAGTGAGAGTGAGATAGTTCATTCTTAATTGTTAATTATTAATTAGTAAAAGTTATGAGCAACAGAATATTATTAGTAGAGGACGATCAGAGTTTCGGGGCGGTGCTTAAAGATTATTTAACAATCAATAATTTTGAAGTAACCCTTGCTACTGATGGAGAACAGGGATTGAAAGAATTTACGGAAAATGAATTCGACATCTGTATATTTGACGTCATGATGCCTAAGAAAGATGGGTTTTCATTGGCTGAAGATGTAAAAAAGATTGATAAAAATACACCGATCATATTCCTTACAGCAAGAAATATGAGAGAAGATATCCTTAAAGGGTACCAACTGGGAGCTGATGATTACATCACGAAACCATTTGATACGGAACTTCTTTTATACAAGATCAAAGCAATTCTTCAAAGAAGCTCTACCCTGGAAAATGAGGAACAGGAGCAATTCAAGATTAGCAATATCTTTTTCGATTCTATGCTGAGACAGCTGAAGGTAGGTGATAAGGAATATAAGCTTTCTCCAAAAGAAAACGAATTATTGAAACTTCTTTGCATCCACAGAAACGATTTCATGCCAAGAGACCTTGCTCTTAGAAAGATCTGGAAAAAGGAAAATTACTTTACAGCAAGAAGTATGGACGTGTATATTGCCAAGCTTCGTAAATTATTGAAAGATGACGAAGGATTAGAAATTATCAACGTTCACGGTGAAGGATTTAGACTTCTTGTAAAAAATTAATCTAAAAACCGTATTATAAATATAAAATTAGCAAAACAATTAAAAATGTTTTGCTAATTTTGCTTTATACCCAATTAAGGATATGAAGAATACGTTTTTAGGTTTGATCTCTGTATCAATATTAGCTGTCTCTTGTAAGAAAGATGAAAAGGCAACTTATTTAAAAGAAGAAGATGGTTCTCAGCAATCTTCTGTCGCTATCAATAATACCCCAAAGGTTTCATTAATGGATCAGGCGGGAGTTCAATCCAATCCGGCAACGGTTGATCTGGCTAATGCTCCAGGAATGAATCCTGCGCACGGACAACCGGGACACCGATGTGATATTCCTGTTGGACAACCTTTAAATAGCCAGCCTGCAGCTGCTCCTGCTTCACAAAACATCAGCGTAGGTGCTAACAATGCCATTCAAATTGACCCTAGCTCAGCATCTCCAGCGAAAATAACTATGAACAGCAATGCTAAACCTGGGAAAACGGCTCCGGGAATGAACCCACCACACGGGCAACCGGGACACCGATGTGATATTCCTGTTGGACAGCCTTTGAGCAGTAAACCGGCTCCAACCCAACAAACGATTCAAAATAATATTCAGGTTACCCCTACTCCAACCCCTGCCCAGGTGGCTTCACAAAATCTGGCCATGGGAGAAAAACCAAAAGTAAACCCTGCACATGGGGAACCTTGGCACAGCTGTTCGCTAAAAGTTGGTGATCCTTTGCCATAAATTTTGTATTTTTGCAGATATGAAGCTGTTTCACATACTTGCAATAGTATTTTGTTTGGGAATCTTTCTGGTTCCCAAGGATAGTTTCTACAGTCAATCTATGAAGGAAACCTGCTGCAAAGCAGAATCCGAAAAGAAAAGTGACTGCTGTAAAAATCACTCCTCAAAAAAGAACGGAAAACACGATTCTACAAAATCATCCTGCAATGATGACTGCTGTTCATCATGTGCTATCTGTTATACCTTTATTGAGACTCCTTTTTCAAAAAACCTACGCCTGGAACTGTCTTATTACAAAACAAATAAGAATCCTCAGTTTCAATATTCAGATCCTTATCTTTCAGATCGTTTAAAGGAAATCTGGCAACCGCCTAAAATAGGTTAATTAAAAACATTCTGAGTTCGTTACATCCCGTATCGAACTGTATTTTAATTAATTTAAACTTTAACAAATGAAATTATATATTTCCAGGTTGATACTTGGTACATTATTCTTATTTACACCATTTATATCCGCTCAAAACCTTCAGAAAAACCAGTTCAAAGTAAAAGGGAACTGCGAAATGTGCAAAACAAGAATTGAAGGAGCCGCTAAAAAGGCAGGCGCAAAAACGGCTGTTTATTCTATTGATCTTCAAACATTGACTTTAGAAACGGATAAGGTTTCCACAGATGAAGTTCTAAAAAAAGTAGCGGAAGCAGGTCATGATAATGAAAAATTTAAAGCTTCTGATGATGTTTACAAAAACCTGCCGGGATGTTGTCTATACGAAAGAGATTTACAGCCTACTCAAGCTACAACTGAGCATCATGAGCATCATCCTGCAGTCAAAAAAGAAAATGAATTTTACGTAAGAGGAAACTGTGCTTCATGCAAAGCAAGAATTGAAAAAGCAGCTCAGAGAGCAGGAGCAGATTCCGCGGAATGGAGTGCAGAAAAACAAACGGTTGCTTTACATTTTGATGCTGCAAAAACCTCATCGGATAAAATTTTAAAAGCGATTGCTGATGTTGGCCATGATAACGAAAAATACAAGGCCTTAGACACTACTTACAATGGGCTTCCGGGATGCTGTCTGTATGACAGGGATTTTACTTTTGGAGAACCTAACCCAAAAGTTCATTATGAAGAAGAAGCTAAACATGAAGATCATAATAATCATTCGGCTTCCTCTGATAATGATTCTCACAGCAAACACGAGAAGAGTATTGATGGTGTTGTAGTAACAGGTTCTAAAGCAGCGACTTCTTTAAACAAGAAAGAAGCAGGCTTGGTCTTTAATATTGATAAAAAAGAACTATTAAAAGCGGCATGTTGTAATTTATCTGAAAGCTTTGAGACGAATGCCACAGTAGATGTATCTTTCAGCAATGCGGTAATAGGAACAAAACAGCTGAAAATGCTGGGGCTGGATCAAAAATACACAAGCTTAACGAAAGAACAACTTCCCGAGATCAGAGGACTGGCTTCAGCATACGGATTAAATTTTATTCCCGGAAGATGGATTGAAAGCATCCAACTGACGAAAGGAGGAAGTACTGTAACCAACGGTTATGAAAGTATTACAGGACAGATCAACACTGAATTGTTGAAGAATGCCAAGACTCCGGAAACTTCCCTAAACCTGTTTTCTGATTTTAATGGAAGGGCTGAAGCGAATATTACCAGTGTGTCTCCCATTAATGATAAATGGTCACAGACTTTCCTTCTTCATGGAAACGGAACTTTCGGGAATACAGATATGAATCACGATGGCTTCCTGGACAGACCAAAAGGGACTCAGATCAATGCAGCTTATCTTCTTAACTATAACGATCTGGAAAAGTCAGGATTCGGATCTCACTTTGGAATTAATTTTATCCGAGATGAGAGAACTGCAGGACAAACTGCATTTGATAAAAAACTGGCTCAGGATAAACAACCTGCCTATGGTGTGGGGATTGATATTTCAAGATTTCAGGTTTGGAATAAAACAGGGTATGTTTTTAAAGGAAGACCTTATCAGAGTATTGGCTGGATGAACCAATATGTTTATCACCAGCAGGATAGCTTCTTCGGATTGAGAAATTATGCCGGAAAACAGCATACATATTATTCCAATTTAATTTTTGAAAGTATTCTTGGAAACACTAACCATAAATATAAAGCAGGAGCAAGCTTCCTGTATGATGGTTATGGGGAAACTTATTTAACGGATAATATCAAGAGAAATGAAATTGTTCCAGGAATTTTCGCTGAATATACCTTAACAGGATTAAAATATACTTTAGTAGCAGGAACCCGAGTGGATTTCCACAATCTGGCAGGAACTCAGTTTACGCCAAGAGTTAATTTTAAATATGATTTTACTCCACAGACTATTTTAAGACTTTCTGCAGGAAGAGGATTCAGAACAGCGAATGTTTTTGCAGAAAGCCAGCAGTATTTTGCTTCTAACAGAGTGATTAACATCATGCCTAATGGAGGAAATATTTATGGTTTAAAACCTGAGATTGCATGGAACTATGGAGCAAGTTTACAGCAGGAGTTCAAGCTTTTCGGAAGAAAATCCACAATTATTGCTGATTTTTTCAGAACCGATTTCCAGGATCAGGTATTAGTAGATTTAGACAGATCACCTCAGCAGCTTACCTTCTATAACCTTGAAGGAAAATCATTTGCCAATTCATTTCAGACACAGTGGGATTTTACACCTTTCAAAAACTTTGATGTAAGATTAGCTTATAAATATTATGATGTACAGGCAGATTATATTGATGGTAGAAGAGAGGTTCCTTTTATGGCAAAGCACAGAGGGTTTGTTAACCTTGCCTATGCTACGAACAAAAACGATAAAGGTGGATTCTGGAGTTTTGATACCACACTAAACTGGGTAGGAAAACAAAGGCTTCCGAATATGGCTGGTAATCCTGCAGAGTTTCAGTTACCAACCTATTCCAATTCTTATGCTGTACTGAATGCACAGATCTCAAAAAACTTCAACAAGAAGCTTAGAGCTTATGTAGGAGGAGAAAACTTTACTTCATATTACCAAAAAAATGCAATCATCGATTTTAAAAATCCTTTCGGAAATTATTTTGATGGCGGAATGGTATATGCCCCAATTATGAAAGCGAACTTTTATGTGGGACTGGACGTAACGTTTTAAAGAGGGAGATTGAAATACTGCTGGACAGTTTATTGAGTTGAAATATTTATAACTTCTTTTTCTGTTTCAGAAAATCCTTGAAAATATAAAACAGCATCAAATTGATGCTGTTTTTTTATCATCAAAACTTTCAAAAAAACCTTATAGGTTTCTAAAATCTATAAGGTTTAAGTATTCATATATTTTTACAAAAATCCGGAGACCTATCTCGATCAATAAATTCGATGGTAAAATAATGGACAGGTTTTATGAAAACAGACAGTAAATCTCCTCTTCCAGCATCCTGCTTCCTTACCCAATAAAAAGAGCAGTATCAAAATTGATACTGCTCTTTCATTTTATCTTCCAAAGTCATCCTGTACTCTTACGATATCATCTTCGTCTGAAGGGTTGGATGCATCAGTATGCTGCCAGATTTCGGCTACAATTCCCCAGCCTGAAAGCCCTATCAATCTGTGTCTTTCTCCCTGTTGAAGTTTGACCTGATCTTTCGGACGGTATTCTCCAATTTCTCCTTCTTCATCTGTAGGACTTCTTTTGATTCCTACCGTTCCTTCTACAACCTGCCAGATCTCTGCTCTTCTGTGGTGATACTGCCAGCTTAATCTTGCTTCTGGAGCTACAATAAGAATTTTTGGACTTAGCTTCCCGCCTATTCTTAAGTTCTCCACATCAATTCCATCAAAGTATTGGTTGGCAAAATCCTGTGCCTGTGTTTCATCTATTACAAAAAAACCTCCCCATGGTCTGGTTTCATCTTTTGAAGCAATTGTAAAACCCTGAGTTTCCAAAGTTTTTGCAACTCTATCGAATATTTCTTTTTTTTCCGTGCTCATATATCTTTTTTCTCTTAATTAAAAATTATTTACCTGACTCTTCTTTTGACATTGAATAGGGGAAATCTTTTTCCTGCGTTCCTCTGTCAGTATTCGGTTTACTATCCATTTTAAAGTCTAAAACCGCTCCTTTGATTAATTCTTTATGACTTAACCAATTTTTGGAATAAGGCTGCTGATTTACGTTCAATAATTTTACATATAAATTTTCAGCATTATTTTCCGGTGCTTTTATTTCAATTTTCTTGCCATTTTCCAGGTGAATGGTTGCTTCTTTAAACAATGGTGCGCCCAACACATATTGATCTGTAGCCGGTGTTACCGGATAAAAACCTAATGCTGAGAAAATATACCATGCGGAAGTCTGCCCATTATCTTCGTCTCCACAATAACCATCCGGAGTAGCCTGATACAATTTGTTCATTACCTGCCTCGTCCAATATTGAGTTTTATAAGGTGCTCCGGCATAATTGTACAGATAGATCATGTGCTGAATAGGCTGATTTCCGTGAGCATACTGCCCCATATTCATAATCTGCATTTCTCTGATCTCATGGATCACTCCACCATAATAGCTGTCATCAAAAACCGGTGGTAAAGAAAATACCTCATCCAACTTGGCTTCAAATTTCTTTTTACCGCCCATTAGTTCTGAAAGACCATTGATATCCTGGAAAACCGACCAGGTATAATGCCAGCTATTGCCTTCTGTAAAAGCATCTCCCCATTTAAAAGGATTGAAAGGTTTCTGAAAATTACCGTCTTTATTTTTACCACGCATCAATCCTGTTTCCTTATCAAACAGATTTTTGTAATTATACGCTCTTTTTTTGTAAATATCAATTTCTGAGGCAGGTTTTCCTAATGCCTTTCCTAATTGATAGATTGCAAAATCATCATAAGCGTATTCTAATGTTCTGGCTGCATTCTCATTAATTTTTACATCATAAGGAACATAACCTAATTCATTGTAATATTTTACTCCTGCACGTCCTACTGCTTTCATCGGACCTTCATTGTTGGCACCATGTTTTACTGCCTGCCAAAGGGTTTCCACATCAAAGCCGCGAAGTCCTTTGATATACGCATCTGCTACTACGGAAGCGGAATTGTTTCCGATCATAATATCAGAATATCCCGGACTGCTCCACTCTGGTAAAAATCCTCCTTCTTTATAAGCATTGGCTAATCCTTCCTGCATTTCTACATTGATGCTTGGATATACCAGATTCAGAAAAGGATATAAAGCGCGGAAAGTGTCCCAGAATCCTGTTCCTGCAAACATTCTCCCGTCTGTAATTTTTCCGTTGTAAGGACTCCAGTGCTTTATTTTATTCTGAGCATCGATCTCGTATAATTTTTGAGGAAAGAATAAAGTTCTGTATAATGAGGAATAAAAGGTTCTCATCTGTTGATCTGTTCCTCCTTTTACTTCTATTCTTCCTAAAGTTGTATTCCAGATATTTTTAGCATCGGTCTTTACCTGATCAAAATTTCTGTTCCCGATTTCTCTTTTAAGATTAAGCTCAGCCTGCTCAAAACTAATGAATGAAGAGGCAACTTTTGCATAAACGGTTTCTTTATTTTTCAGTTTAAAGCCAACTATTGCTCCGGTATGATCGCTGGTAATCTCCAACTTATCATTCACCAAGTTATCATCTTTCCATGTTTTTGTCAGTTCAAAGTCTTTATCGAACTGGATGACAAAATAGTTTTTAAAATTTTCATATTTCCCTGTGGAATATCGGGTAGTATACCCCAGAATTTTTCTTTCTTTGGGTACTATTTTGATGTATGAACCTTTATTCAGGGCATCAATAACTATATACGCACTATCTGTTTTCGGGAAATCAAATTTGAAAAAAGAAGCTCTTTCCGTAGGGGTAAATTCTGTAGTTACATTGATATCTGCTAAATAAACACTATAGAAATAAGGGGTTGCAACCTCAGCTTTATGACTGAACCAACTTGCTCTGTCGTCTTCTTTAAATTTTAATTTTCCTACTCCCGGCATGATGGAAAATGCGCCATAATCATTCATCCAGGGAGAGGGTTGATGGGTTTGTTTGAATCCTTTTATTTTATCGGCATCGTAAGTGTAGGCCCATCCGTCACCCATCTTTCCGGTTTGTGCCGTCCAGAGATTCATCCCCCATGGAAGCCCAACTGCCGGATAGGTATTTCCGTTGGATAATGAGGGTTTGGATTGAGTTCCCATCAATGGATTCACATAATCTACAGGAGATATATTCTGACCAAACACTAGGGCCTGTAATAAAAGAAAGCAAGTAGAAAAAATAAACTTCATTGTATCGTTTCGTTTGTTAATTTATATAAGCTTTTTTAATGCATAGCTGGCCGCTCCCAGAATGGCCGCATCTTCAAATATGGCCGAAATTTTAACCTGCAAGTTAATATTATTCTTTATTAGATTCTGAATAAATCTTTGCTCAAAATGAGGATACGCTTTTGCGATATTTCCTCCTATAACTAAAACTTCCGGTTTGTAATGATCTACATATTTTACAATAAAATCGGAGAAAGAATCTGCATATTCATCAAACATCTTTTGCTGTATTTCTAAAGGTTTATCCAAAAGATCTTTAGTTCCTGAAATTTTCTCTCCGGTAAGTTTCTCATACCTATTTACAAACCAGCGTGTAGCTAGGTAATCTTCACCTATTGAGTCTTTAAATGGTGAATCCCATAAGTCTTCATCGGTCGCAAATTCTCCGTTGTAAAATGTGGTTCCTAATCCTGTACCCAGTGTTACTCCAAAAACTCTTTTAAAACCCTGAACACAGCCTCCAAATACTTCTCCTTCCATAAAGGCAGCAGCATCATTTACAAAATGAATCTGCTTTGAAGAAATGGATAATCTATTCGCCAGTTCTTCTTTTATATTGACCTGGTATATATCAATAAATTTCCCTTGCTGCATTAGAGAGATTCCGTTTTCATAGTCGAAAGGACCCGGCATAGCAATTCCAATCAAAAGATCTTCTTTCACCAGATCATCGGCTGCTTTCTCAATAGCTGAAGTCCAAGCTGAGAAAATGGTTTCTTTATTATCAAAAGAATTAACGTGCTCTCTTACATACGTTGAAGTGATAATTTCTCTTTTTTCAGCATCTACCTGTGCCAATGTAATATGTGAGCCGCCAATATCGATTCCTAATATATTCTGCATCATTTTTTATTTTAAATTCAAGCTGTTCTATTGACTTAAAAAACAGACAAACAAGATACTGCTTGTCTGCCTGCTTTACAGTCTTTTTTATTTTCCAGATAAAATCTTCATCAACTGATTTTTATTTTACGATGATTTTACCTGATGATACCACTTTATTTTTTGAGGATGTAATCTTGTAAATATAAGTACCACTGGTTAAATCCTGTGTATTCACTGTATTATTATTTTGATTAATTTCCTGCTTCTTCAATAATTTCCCTGAAATATCATAGAATGAAACTTCGCCGGAGCTATCGGTACCTGTAAAATGAATATCACTTCCTCTTTTAACGGGATTCGGATAAACGGTATTGTTTTCTTTTACAGATTCAAGATCTCGTACAGACAATGAAGCGTTGCAGGGAACCTCTGTTTTCCAATTGGTATCACTCATATTCACCAATGTGGCAAAGTGAGTATTTGCAGTAGCATCCAAAGCTCCAGCTCCACTTCCTTCATCCATTTTCCAGTTGGCCTCCAGGCCTTGTGAGTTCGCTGCCACGTTACAGCTGTTATTCATAATTTCCTGAGCTGTTAATGCTCTCTTCCACACTCTGAATTCATCCAAAGCACCATTAAGCGCACGGGAATTATCATAATTTCTTGCTAAATAAAGAATACCATTGGCGGTAAAGTTACCTGTAACAGGTGTAGTTGCATCAAGATTACCGTTGACATACAATTTCATCGCTGTTCCATCATACGTTGCTGCCACATGATACCATGTATTGGTATTAAATGCTGTATTGGTATTGATTTTCGTCTGTGAGGAACCAAAGCTCAATATAAACTGAAGTTTATTATTCGCCAGGTTGCCGTCTCCAAATCTAAGCATTGCAGAATTATTATCTCCCACTTCAATGCCAAGCACTGATGAAATATTAGGGAAAGCTGTTTTAAAAGCATTTACTTTTACCCATCCTTCAATCGTTACTGCATTTCCACTTAAATTAAATTGTCCGGCATTCAGGTAATTTGTGCTTCCGTTAAAGGAAAGTGATCTTGGACCAGGACTTACCACAGGTGCAAAGCCACTATTGAAAGATCCTTCTCCTGAATAAGTACTTGTTGTTCCTCCATTACATGCTGCCTGTACTTTCCATACATAATTTGTATTAGGAGTAAGATTTTGCAGTGAATAAGTATTGGTTGATATATTCTGAACTTCAGACCATGACGTGGCTGCTGTTGTTTTGTACTGTAATGTATAAGAAGATGCTGTTCCGGCATCCCATGACAATTGAGCAGAATTTCCAAGATAGCTTCCTGACACTACTCCCGAAGGTGTTGCACATCCGTTTCCGGAATTGAATCTTGGAGCAAAAAGGTAGGTACTGGTTAGTGTTGGGGAGCAGTTTGATTGTATTCTCCAATCATAATCTGTGTTCATAGTCAGATTATTGATGACTACATTACCTCCTGAATAATTGCTTGCTACATTGATCCAGGTTGTTGAATTGGCGGGTTTATAATCAATATTATAGGTTTGAGAAGCATTAGAAGTCCAGTTTAATTTAGCTGAAGTTCCTGTTACATTACTTACATCCAACCCTAATGGCGGATCACAGGTTTGGCCCTGGCTCCATGAATACAATTGTCCGCTTAATTGAGTATCTTCATTATAAAGAATATTGGAACCGGTACTTAGGTAATTTGCCATATTGGTTCCTCCTAAATCGTACCACATAAATACACCATATCCGTCATTTTTAGTACTGGTAGCTAAAGATGCCAGTGTAGATGCTGAAGTAGACTGTGGATTTGAATTTTGTATCCAAATTGCCGCAGGAGAGAGTTTTGATTTATCAAGAGGAGGAACATTTGGAGCAACATAAGTTCCATACATCGCGTTCCAGCTATAGTTGATATAATTTCCTGCTAAATCCCCATTATAAGTTTGTCTTGAAGTTGCAGGTCCATAATAATAGAATGTAATCAGCTTATCAGGCATAGCAGCTTTAAGCTCCTGCAGCAACATTACAAAAGAACTGTTATTAGGCTGTCCTGTCCCATTATTTCCATATCCTGCGTATTCATCATCCAGATCCACCCCATCTAAACCATAAGTATATACTGTATGGGCTACCTGTAAAGCAAAGTCTTTGGCGGCTTCACGATTAGGAAAATTGGAGATCCCAGCTCCCTGATGATTTCCTAAAAGGTCCAGCAATACCTTAATTCCTTTTTGTTGTAAAGGTTTTACATAGGTATTTACATCATTTAATACTTTGGTAACGTTATTATTATTTGAGATATACGCTCTGCTTTTAGAAACATCATAGTTGATATTGGCAGCGAAGATAATAGCAACATCAAAAAGCTGCCTGTTGGTGGTTTGTAGAGTATAAGAACCTGCATTCAGCATGTTATTGTTATTTACCTCCACATAACATACTCCCAAGGGATTGAGCTGTTGGGCTTTGAGTTGAGACCCGGCTTGAAGCATCAGGGCCATCAGGGGAATAAGAAAGGATTTTTTTTTCATAGTCTATTAATTTTATTAAAATGAGAAAAAGCCATTGGGCCTGAGACCCAATGACTGATTTTATTATTTTACTATTAATTTTTCGGTCTGCTTTTTACCTCCATTCTGAGATTCAAACTGAAGGATGTAATTTCCTGTTGAAAGTCCTGAGGATTCATAATGATTATCTCCGGCATTGAGAGATTTTGTACCTACAACTCTTCCGTTAAAATCATAGATTGTCAATTTTCCTTTGTTGTATTCATCAGGAACTGAAACCGTAAATGAAGAAGCTTTGCTTACAGGATTCGGATACAACTTTATCTGATTCCTACTTTTGATTTCTCCTGAACCGATCCCTCTTTGAACTATTGTATTACTTGATAATTTTGAAGTCCCTGTCGTACATGGAAGATCAGTTGCCCAGTTGGAAGCATCTACCCCTGTCAAGCTTAGAGTCACACCATTCCCTGAACTATCCTGAACGGTAGAACCACTCCCTTCATTAAACTTCCAGTAGGCTGCAAGGGAAGAAGCAGGAACAGATACATTACACATATTCTGACTGATTTCCGTCTGGCTCAATGCACGTTTCCAAACTCTGACCTCATCTATTTTACCGTTGAAGTTTCTGGAAGTGTTATATAAATATCCTACATTGAAAGCTCCGTTGGAACTTACATTTCCGGTTTGTGCTTTACTTGCATCCAAAGCACCATTGATATAAAGTTTCATCGTACTTCCATCATAGGTTGCTGCCACATGATACCATGTATTGGCATTTAAAGCAGTAGCAGAAGCTAGTTTTTGCTGTACATTATTGACACTTATTACAAACTGAAGCTTATTATTGGCAAGGCTGGCATCTCCTAATCGCAAGAACGCTGAATTGCTATCACTTACCTCCGTTCCCATGATTGATGAGATGTATGGGGATGCTGATTTAAAAGATGAAGGTTTGATCCAGCCTTCGAAAGATAATGTGGAACCATTTAAGTTCATATTTCCGGCTGCTCCGGATTCAGTGCTTCCATCCAAAGACAGAGCATAAGAACCTGTAGGTGCCGTTGTTCCAGATCCGCTATTGAATCTTGGAGCAAACATATATGTACTTTTTACGCTACAGTTTGTTCTGATTCTCCAATCGTATTCGGTATTAGCGGCTAGTCCTGAAACTGTGATTGAACTAGAGTTAACCGCTGTAGCTGCACTCGTCCATGTTGTTGACGAGGCTGGTTTATAGTCAATATCATAAGTATTGGTTCCTACCGTAGACCAGTTTAATTTCGCACTTGTTCCGGTAAGATTGCTGGTGTATAATCCGATAGGAGCATCACAATTGGTTCCTTGGGTCCATGATTGTAAAGTCCCGCTTAAAACCGTTGGTTCACCATATAATGTCTGGGTACCTGCTGAAAGTTGTGACGTTTGATTGGTTCCTTTAAGATCATACCAAAGATATAATCCATACCCCCCGTTTTTTGTTTGGGTAGCCAGACTGGTGGTAGTAGAATTGGAAGTATTCCCAAGCCATACTGCTGCCGGAGAAATCTGTGCTTTGGTAAGAGGCGGAACATTAGGTGCGGAGAATGTTCCGTACATCGCATTCCAGCTGTAATTGATATTATCTCCTACTCGGGCTCCGTTCCAGGAAAGTCTTGAAGCAGCATCTCCATAATAATAGAATGAAATGATCTTATCCGGAAGTAATGCTCTTAGTTCCTGAACAAGCATTACGAAGGAACTGTCATTAGGCTGCCCGGTCCCATTATTTCCATAGTCTGAATATTCATCATCAAAATCAATCCCATCCAGACCATAAGTATTTACTGTATTGGCTAATTGTAATGCAAAGTCTTTTGCTGCCTCACGGGTAGGAAAATTACATATTCCTGCTCCCTGGTGATTTCCCAGAATGGTAAGGACCACTTTCATTCCTTTCTGCTGCAATGGCTTTATGTAGGTATCTGCATTGGTAAGAACCTTCGTCACATTATTATTAGAGTACAGATAGGCTCTTCCACGGCTGGTATCATAATTAATATTGGCCGCAAAAATATTGACCACATTGAACAGGTAACTATTCGATGTTTGCAGTTTATATGCTCCTGCATTCAGGAGGTTATTGTTGTTCACTTCCACATAGCATATTCCTTTAGGATTAAGCTGTTGTGCATGAAGAAAAGCACCAGACTGAAGCGCCATGGCCATCAGTGCGGTAAGGATGGATTTTTTTTTCATTGTATAATTTTTTTAAGGTGTTTTGGTGTCTTAATTTTATATAGCATTCCCCTGATCCTTTCTTTTTGAGGAAAGCATCTTAAGTAAATAAGCCGTATAAAATATGGGGCTATGTCAGTAGCTCAGGGTTTTCGTTAAAGGTTTTCCATAGCAATTCTCCAAATAAGGTATTGGCCCATGCAAACCATTCTCTGGTGAATTTTTTGTCATTGTCTTTATGGAAGGACTCATGCATAAAGCCTGTCCCTCCGTGCGTTTTCTGTAAGGTATTGATGCACCATCTGATCTCACTTGTATCTTTTGTAGTGAGCGCTTTCATAATGATACTCATTGGCCAGATCATGTCAAGTCCGATATGTGGACCTCCTATCCCTTCTGCCAGCTTTCCTTTGAAGAAGAATGGGTTATTTTCCGACCACACGAATTTTCTCGTGTTCTGATAAACAGCGTCGTCAGCTTTCACCGCATCCAGATAAGGTAATCCTAACAGGCTTGGACAATTGGCATCATCCATCAGGTTATAACTTCCAAAGCCATTCACCTCAAAAGCATATATTTTTCCAAATTCAGGATGATTGTAAATTCCGTATTTTTTGATGGCTGCATCTACCTCATCAGCCAGGCTGTTCAGTTGTTGAGCCAACGTTTTTTCATTTTTAATCTGAGACACCATTTCTGCGGCCTGGCGTAAACTTACTACTGCAAATAAGTTAGAAGGAATCAGGAATCCATAGATCGTAGCATCATCACTTGGACGGAACATAGAACTGATAAGCCCTACAGGTTTTGTTGGATAACCATATCCGCCCATAGGAACCCCGTCAGTTGCCCAGGATGTTGTACGCTCAAATTTATAAGGTCCTAAATCTTTTTTCCTCTGCTGTTCTATAAAGGTCTGCAAAGTAAGTTTAATTCCCTGTAGCCAGTTAGCATCAAAAGGTTTTGTATCTCCTGTTGTTTTCCAGAAATGATATGCCAAACGAATAGGATAACACAATGAATCGATCTCCCATTTTCTTTCATGAGTTCCCGGCTTCATATCGGTGTGGTCATACTCTTTCCATTTGCTTATCTTCTTGTCATCATTATAAAATGCGTTGGCATAAGGATCTTTCAGGATGAAAGTTGTTTGCTTATGGATTACTCCTGAAATCAACTTGTGAAGTTTTTCATCTTTCTTTGAGAACTGCAGATAAGGAAAAACCTGTGCAGAACTATCGCGAAGCCACATCGCATCAATATCTCCCGTAATCACATAAGTGTCCGGTGTACCGTTGCTTTCACTATAAAAAACAGTAGTATCTAATGTATTTGGAAAACAGTTTTCAAAAAGCCAGCTTAGCTCTTTATTGTTTACTTTCTTTTTAAAAGCTGCAATAGCACTTTCTACGGATTCACTGGTAAAATGTCTTTTATTTTTAGGAACACGGACAACAGGAAAACCTTCCGTAGCCAGGGTTTTTGCAAAAACATTTTGAGTAAACAGCAATCCGGCTCCTGCCAGTGCACTTGTTTTAATAAAATCTCTCCTTTCCATTGATACTTTTGTTTCGTTTATTTTTATTAGTCTTATTTTACAGGCTTACTTCCCATGACAAATCTCAGCTCTCCACCGTTCATGATGTCACTATGGTTCAGTTCCCAGCTTTTGTACTCTTTTCCGTTCAGGAACATTTTCTGTACATAGATATTTTTATCTGATATTTTATCAGCAATCACTGTGAATGTTTTTCCGTTTTCCAATTGTAATGAAGCTTTCGGGAACTGAGGGGCTCCAATCGAATAAACAGGTTTTCCAGGTGTAACAGGATAAAATCCTAATGAAGAGAAAATATACCATGCTGACATTTGTCCACAGTCTTCATTATTCACAATTCCATCAGGTTTGGCAGCATACATATTATCACGGATGTATTTTACCATCTTTTGTGTCTTATAAGGACTTCCTGCATAGTTGTACAGGTATGGAACATGATGTCCCGGCTCATCTCCAAATCCTAAAGACCCGATGAATCCGGAAATATCAACATGCTGCTCTCCTTCCATTTTAAGGTTTTCAGTAAATGTTTTATCCAGTTTTTCTTCAAATCCTTTCTTTCCGCCATACAGATTCATCATTTCATCGATTTGATGTGGAACAAAGAAATCATAAGCCCAGATATTTCCGGAAACCCAATGTGGCTGAAGCTTTTTCCAGTCATTAAGAGGAAAATCTGCCAGAAATTTTCCATTTTTTTGTCTCGGCCAGAAATGGTTATTTTCTTTATTGAAAGTATTCAGGAAGTTCATGGAGCGTTTTCTGTATACTTCAGCTTCCTCTTTTTTTCCTAATTTTTCTGCCAACTGCTGAATACACCAGTCATCATAGGAATATTCTAATGTTGCAGAGACAGAAGCTCCATTTTCTGAAGGAGTATATCCTAGCTTAATATAATCATTAAGCCCTCCGCCTCCATCACTGCTGCTCATTTTATCCGTCAGAGAAGCATCTTTCATGGCTGCAAAAGCTTTTTCACCATCAATCCCAGGTACTCCTTTGGAAATAGCATCCCAGATTACCGAGGCACTGTGATAACCCAGCATACAGAAATTATCATATCCGCATAGCTCCCAGATCGGCATATGATCTTTACGGTCAGTATATCTGCTGATGAGAGAGTTAGCAAATTCCTTGGTATGTTTTTGATCCATAATAGTCAATAATGGATGAGTAGCTCTGAAACCATCCCAATATGAATAGGTACTGTAATTCGTAAACCATTTCGTATTCATATTTTCCTCGGCTGCTACATAATCTCCGTTAACATCCATATACAGATTCGGAGCAATAAATGTATGATAAACTCCTGTATAGAAGATTTTTCTCTGGCTATCCGTTCCCCCGGTTACCTGGAATCTTCCGATAAGATCCCGCCATGTTTTTTGTGCAGTTTCTTTAGCTTTTGCAAAATCCACATTATTCGCTTCTGTATCAAAGTTTTCCTGTGCATTTTCTGTGCTTACCGGAGATAAAGAAACTTTTACTTCAATACTTTCCTGATCTTCTGTAGCAAACCTTACAAAGGCTTTGGCATCTTTTGCCAGCGCAATTTTTTCATTGTTCTTTATTTTCCCTTCAGCATATACTCCATAAGATTTAAACGGTTTGGAAAACTCCATCACGAAATAGGCAAATCTTTTTCCACCCCAGCCATTACTGTAGCAATATCCTTTTATTTTGTTATTACCTTCTACGCTTACCAATGTATGGTAAATATTTCCGAAGATCTTATTGGTAGGATCAATAATAATATTGGCTTCATCAGTCTTCGGGAAGGTATATTTATGAAAACCTACTCTTGGAGAGGCTGTCAATTCTGCTTTCACTCCATAGCTATCCAGCATTACGGAATAGTACCCCGGAGCTGCAGTTTCTTTATCATGAGTGAATGTTGAACGATATCCGGTTTCAGGTTTATCTTCTGATCCGGGAACCATTTTTACCTGTCCCACAGTTGGCATTACCAGAATATCTCCAAGATCTGCCCACCCTGTTCCGCTCAGATGGTTATGGCTGAATCCCATGATCGTCTTACTGCTGTAGTGGTATCCGGAACACCAGTCCCAATCTCCACTTTTGGTATTTTGATCCGGACTCAGCTGAATCATTCCGAATGGTGTAGTGGCCCCCGGAAAGGTATGTCCATGTCCTCCTGTCCCTATAAACGGATCTACCCAGGATAAAATGTCATTCTTATTTTGTTGGGCATTCGCTATGGAAATCAGAGATGTAAAAAAACAGATCAGCAATTCTTTTTTCATGATAAGAGAGTATCAGAGATTTTTTAATTTAAAAGTTTGTTTAAAAATATGAAAACCATTACAAAGATCCCAAAAAGCAGAGAAATTAAGCCGGTTAACATATTTTTTTCATCTTAGAATGATTAGATTGAATTCTTTTTCATAAAATCAATAATTTCTGAGATATATCCAAAGGCAATTGCCACTACAGTATCGGCTGCCCCATAATATACTGTTACTTTATCTCCCTCCGTTAAAGCTGCACAAGGAAAAACCACATTCGGTACATCTCCTGTTAATTCGTACACCTCTGCCGGAGCCAATAAATAAGGTTTTGTCCTATACAATACTTTTGTAGGATCTTCAAGATCAAGCAAAGCAGCTCCCATTGAATATCTGAATCCTCTACAAGTGTTGATTACTCCATGATAAAACAATAACCATCCTTCTTCTGTCTTGATAGGAACCGGTCCGCCACCAATCTTAGTACACTGCCACGCACTGTCTTCGAAAGGAGTAACTTTCATCACACAACGGTGCTCACCCCAGTATTTCATATCAGGGCTGTAGCTGATATAAATATCTCCAAAAGGAGTATGTCCGTTGTCACTTGGGCGGCTCAACATCGCATATTTACCATTGATTTTTTCCGGGAAAAGGACTCCGTTTCTGTTGAAGGGGAGGAATGCATTTTCACACTGGAAAAATTCTTTAAAATCGAAAGTATATCCAATTCCGATAGTAGGTCCATTGTATCCGTTACACCATGTGATCCAGTATCGGTCTTCTATAAAGGTAACACGCGGATCATATTTGTAGTCGGATTCAATCATATCGGTATTTCCTGCCTGCATTTCAATAGGATCATGATTGATGTCCCAATTGATTCCATCTTTACTAAACCCTGCAAAGATATTCATCTGTACAGCTTTATTATCGCAACGGAATACTCCTGCAAATCCATCTTCAAAAGGAATTACCGCACTATTGAATATACTATTGGATGTTGGTATTGCATATCTGTTAATGATCGGGTTTTCGGAAAACCTCCACATAATATCATTACAACCTTCCGGGCGATCCTGCCAAGGGATCATTACTGATTGAGCTGTCATAAAGTATTTTTACTTTTTTATTTAAAATTTGTTTATTAATTGATTATTCCTTCTTTCTGATTTTCTGAATAAGGGAAAGGAACAAACAGGGTGACAAGGAATGCAGGAATGGTAGCGATCAGCACCCAGATAAAGAATATTTTATATCCTACCCAGTCACTAATCATCCCACTGAACATTCCCGGTATCATTACTCCAAGGTTCATAATTCCTGTGGCAAAGGCATAATGGGCTGTTTTATGTTTTCCGGGAGCAATCTGCTGCATCATATAGAGCATCAATCCCACAAAACCAAATCCATATCCAAAATATTCTACCACTACAGCCATTCCTACAGGTAAAAGATCAACCGGCTGATAATAAGCCAGTAATGCATATACCACAAACGGAATATTAAATGCACAGCACAGCCATATCAATGATTTTTTCAATCCGCGGGCTGAAATAAAATATCCAGCCAAAACAGATCCTAGAATGAATGCCGCAGAACCATAAGTTCCATAAATAAGCCCGATATCTGAAGTTGACAACCCTAATCCACCTGAAGTTCTTGGAGCTTTAAAAAATAAAGGAGCAATCTTTATTGCAAAACCTTCTGCAAAACGATACAGGATAATGAACAAAATACACCACAGGATTTTCTTCTTGGTAAAGAAGGAAGTAATGACTTCCAATAATTCTTTACGGACATTACCTGCCGTTTTTTCATCTTTCTGCTCTTCTTTATTTTCTTTTGGCAGAATGAAATAGTGATATATCGCTAATGCAAAAAATAATAATGCATAGATCACCATAATGATCATCCAGGCATGGGTAACTCCTTTTGTTTTTTCCAACACTCCGGCAGCATACACCAAAGCTCCACTACTGATAATTTTGGCAAGGTTGTAAAATGCGCCCTGCCAACCAATGTACTTAGCCTGTTCCTTATTACTCAGAAAACCAATATACGTTCCGTCTGCTACTACATCATGGGTTGCTCCACAAAATGCAACTACTGCAAAAAGAGCAATGCTGTATTTGAAAAAGTCGTGCAAAGGCAGACTTAAGGCAACCAAAGCAAATAGAATTCCTATGGCAAACTGGGTAGAAACAACAAAGAATTTTTTAGTTTTATAGATCTCCAGAAAAGGGCTCCAAAGTGGCTTTAATGTCCATGAAAACATAATCAAAGCCGTCCAGAATGTGATCTGTGAATCCGAAACACCCATATCCTTATACATGATCCCCGACACCGCATTAATGGTTACAAAGGGTACTCCCATTGCAAAATATAATGTGGATATCCAGAGAATTGGCTGAATCCGACGGGTTCCGGAGTTGTTTTTTCCCATATTTAAAAATAAGATTCTAAAGAAAAAGAGAACATCTCAAGGTTCATTCCGGCTAAAAAACGAAACTATAAATTTTTTGGAGATCCTACGCTTATCTCCTGCCTGAATGATGATCCTTTATGAGATGTCTCTGTATTTTGAAGTGATTTGATTATTTTTTATCCCACCATAGCTTGGTTCCTCCATTATCAGGGCCTCCTAATTGCTGAACAGCTTGTGAGTAATTGAAAGTCGAGTTTTTTGTATCATTTGTGAACGGAATTCTTCTAATCATCTGATCTGTACTAATTAATCCTCCACTATCATTTTTTCTGACTTTGAACAAAATTGGGTATCCTGTTCTTCTTTGTTCAGCCCATGCTTCAGGGCCATCCGGATAAAGAGCCAACCATTTTTGAGTGATGATTCTTTCAAGTTTCTTTTCGTTCGAATCGCTGTTGTTCCAGGCAATGGTAATGGTGCTTAACTGAGCATCTCCCACAAGAACGTTATTGGCTGCATTTTTAGGGTCAATATAAGGAGCTTCTGTAGAAACACCATCTGCAAGATAAGCACCCAGATCAGAACTTTTCCCCCATTCTCCAAAAGACTGAGTGATACCCGCTTGATAATTAGCTTGCGCATCACCTGCTCCCGAATATCCTCTTAAAGCTGCCTCAGCTTTTAAAAACCAAGTTTCAGCGGCAGTAAACAATTTGAATTTTCCATCAGTCCCAGAGAAATAATCTCCACTTGCTGCTCTTGCTGCCGGTTGAGAATATCCTCCATAGGTTGGCTGCCCATTGATTAAATCAATACCTTGGCGTATTCCTATATATTGAGGTTTACCCGCTATAAAGGTTGCCGGATCTTTTGCGGTATTGGCATACGCCGAAATTCTAGGGTCTTTGAAGCCATTCATATAAGCCATTATGGGTGCCCCTATAGAGCAATCTCCCCATGAATAGATAATAAAACTTAATTCGTGCTGCCCAACACTTATCAATGCATTATCTGCATTATCAGATATTAATCCTGCGGAAGAAGCAAAAACTTCCTCAGCATATTTTTTTGATTTTGCGGGATCAGCATAACTCATACGCAAAGCAAATCTCAATTTTAGAGAGTTGGCTAGTTTTGTCCATTTAGCAATATCTCCACCATAGATCAAATCTGCTCTTTTTACGACAGCTTTATCTTCTACATTCTGTGTTGCTGGAGTATTTTGTACTTTTTGCAAATCAGAAATAGCAGTGGTAAGATCAGTAATAAAATTGTTGTAAGCATCCTGTTGAGAATCGAAATCTGTAATCCCGTTTGCATTAGGAGTGTCATATTTACTATACACTACAGGTCCATGGCGATCTGAAACTCTTGCTGCTGTAAGGATTTTTAATATTTTTTTAACTGCAAAAGTTGCTGTAAAATCTATTCCGGGATAATTGTATTTTGCCGCGTCATCTATGACAATAGAATTATTAAAAACATCACGCTGTCTTGCAATGATTCTATTATTCCAGCCATCCATCATTAAATAAGTAAGATTATTCGTTCCTCCATTAAACTGTGATGCCGTACTAAACATTCCACTAAACATATCTGCATTGAGATTGGTCGCTAACTGATAATCTGACTGAAAACCTCTTTGGATGTCTTTCATAGGATTTACAATGGCTGTAAAATCTGCATAAAAATTTTCCGGACCTCCAACTTTCTGCTGATTAAACTCTTCAAAGTCTCCGATACAACTGGAGGCAGAAAAAAGCACAGCTACTCCAAGTATATAAGTTTTAATATTAATTATTTTCATTTTAGTATTCAATATTTAGAAGTTAGCTTTTAGTGATAATCCGATAGATCTGGTAATAGGTATACCAAAAGAATCTACTCCTACACCACCAGGTGTGTTTCCTGAAACCTGTTCAGGATCAAACGGTGCTTTTTTATAAAAGAAAAATAGGTTTGTTCCCACGATACTTACCGTTGCATTCTTTAGGTAGCTAGATTTGATATCAAAAGTATATCCTATAGATGCCTGGCGCAGCCTTACAGTGGTTGCACTATAGATATAGGCTTCATCAATTCCTGCTCCTTCCTGATTTGCTCCTACCGCTTTATAATAAGCTTTAGCATCCGTTAATCCAGTATAGGCAGTTCCTGCATTTGGTGTTCCTGGTGCATATACCGCATTCGGGATAGCTACTCCTCCTGCATCTCTGGCTGAAGCACTGTTCTGGCTTACCCCAAGTAAATCATTGGCTTTTTCTGTAAGAGAGAGAACCTGACCTCCAAATTTCCCATCAATAAGAAAAGAAATTCCCAGTTTTCCAATATTAAAAGAGTTATTAAATCCTAACATAAATTTAGGATTAGGATTCCCTAAATAACCAATCTGTTTATCTGCCATAGGTTTTCCATCAGCATCTACTAAAATTCGCCCCTGATCATCTCTCAAAAATTTAACCCCATAAATGTCTCCGAAAGATCCGCCCAACTTAAGTTTTGTATAAATACCACCACCCGTAAGTGCAAGAAGCTGATTTTCAAGACCACTGAGCCTAGAAGGGAACAATTCTACAATTTTATTTTTGTTTGCAGAACCATTTAAGTTAGCCGTCCATCCAAATTTTTCTGAATCAAATATTTTATAGGATAGAGAAGCTTCAAAACCTGTATTTTGTATTTTTCCGGCATTTATATAATAGGAACCGGATGGTAAACCTCCTAAGTTAGAGTCAATATTAAGAGGCAAAAGCTGGTTGGAAGCATTTGAATTATAATAGGTGATATCAAAACTTAAACGGTTTTTAAACAATCTTAGTTCAGTTCCAGCTTCAAAAGTCTTATTAAGTTCTGGTTTTACAAATAATTCCTTGTAAGCAGGATTTGTTACAAGTGAATATTTAGGTTTTACAATTTGACCGGCATCAACATTGTATCCATAAACACTATTATATGGAATCATAGCCGTTGTCAAATTTGCGGGCAGTCCTAATCCTACTGTAGCATAGGACCCTCTTATTTTCCAAAAGCTAATGGCTTCAGGAAGTTTAAAGATTGAAGATAATACAGCGTTAGCACCCACAGATTCATAATCATATCCACTGGTTCCTGTATAAGCCAAAGTGGAATCCCAGTCATTTCTAAAAGTCATATCCACAAAGAACATATTCTTATACCCCAAAGATGCACTTGCAAAAACCGACTGTATTTGTTTTTTGGTACTATAGCTTATATTATGAAAACCATCTCCTACTCCTCTATCTACATTCCACTGCAGATTACTAAGCGTAAACAAATTCGGAATTGCCAAATAAGCATTATCAATTTCAGTTACTGTATTTCTTGAGGTATTGATACTTCCACCCACTGTAAAGTCTAATGAAATGTCTTCACTTAATTTTGGACTCCCTACTAATAAAACATCACCATAAGTAGAAGAGTTTTCGTATTTGTTTTGAAGAAATCTTCCATTTTCTCCGTTGCTCGTTATCAGAATTGGATCTGAGTAGGCAGAAACACCTCTTTGGCTATCTGTAATATTCCAGCTATAATTCCCTCTTACTCTTGCTGATAACCACGGATTGATTTGATATGCTAATGATATAGCGCTATATGTATTTTTATTGTTAACGGTAACTTTATCTCTGTTTAATATCCAGTAAGGGTTTTGTGTTGCAGGATTTCCATTGAATTTTCCGTCTGGTCCTATTGCCCACCAATTTTGTCCAGGCAATAATCTCGATTTGTCTATATAGTAGTAGTTACTATTATTATATTGATCAAAATCTACTCCTCTCGGTAACCAGTATAAACTCACTAACGGTGAAAAAGAAACACCAGGAGTCTGTCTATTGATGCTGTTTTGTAAAGAGCCAATAAAATTAGCATCCAGAGTTAACTTATCATTCAGGTATTTACTGGAATTTCTAAAAGAAACGTTGTACTGATCGAAATAAGAAGAAGGAACAATTCCTTTATTTGTGGTATTCCCTATTGAGAAATAATTTGTTGATTTTTCGGTTCCTGACTGAAAAGAAAGGCTATTAACCCATGTAGTACCAGTTTGTAGAAAATCTTTTAGATAATCCTTAGAAGCTCCTTTTGCTCCCCAGCTTTCATTGGAAACACCAGGAGTTTGTCCAGAGACTGAAGGATCATAAGATAGATAACTATGTTGTAATTTAGGAAGACTATAGGCTTGATCTACTGTAAAACTAGTGTTATAACTTATAGAACTTTTACCTGCTTTTCCTTTTTTAGTGGTAATCAGAATTACACCATTCCCTCCAATAGAACCATAAAGAGCAGAAGCGGAAGCACCTTTTAAGAAGTTGATACTTTCAATATCATCTGGATTGATGGAGCTTAATACATCTCCTGCATCCGGCATTGTAGAGTATTGGCTCGCCTCTGCAGATTTTCCAACGCTGTTAATAATGGGAATACCATCTATTACATATAAAGGTTGACTGCTATTAGCAGATTTATTTCCTCTCATTAAAACCCTAACCGAACTTCCTACACCGTTAGTTCTATTGATCTGTACATTGGAAACTTTTCCGCTGATTGAGTTTAAAAAATTAGGAGTTTTCACTTCTGTAAGCTCATCTCCGCCAATCTGCTGACTGGAATAAGTAAGAGCGCGAGCCTGCCTTTTAACCCCCAAAGAGGTAACTACGACCTCCTGGATATCGGTTGTCTTCGTAGTGTCGGCCGCTTTTTTTTCCTGTGCAGTGGCAGAAAGGGAAAAAACAAATAGAACCGGTATAACTGCTTTTCTCATAAGGTTTAGATTAGTTAGATTTAATTGAGAATCAGTGTCATTACTTTATATTTTAATACCTAAAATTTTATTATTTTTTTAGCAATATTTTGCTGTTTATGTATTAAATTATTTAAAGTTTTGTTAAGATTTAATTCACATTAACAAATCTAAATTTTGTAATCAGTCCGATATAATACTATTTTATCATAAAACGATATTATTTTTTCAGTCGATTAATTTAAAAACAGATAACAATCTAATTAACAGAAAATTAAACCCAAATTGAAACAATCAAAAAAAAGGAATTATTTCTTATTTTTTAACATTCAATATGAAAGTATACTGGGAAATATAGAACTCAATGAGTAAAGCAAAAATAGAAGGAGAACGTTATTCAATTTTTTTAACTCCTTTAAACTGTTCTCTGAATTCAGTAGGAGTCGTCTTTTTAATTGATTTAAAGACTTTATTAAAGTTCGCGATATTATTGAACCCAGCTTCGAAAGCAATTTCAAACACAGTAAGATTTTTTTCCATCAGCCAGCGGGCAGCATAGCTTATTCTGATTTCATTAAGATAATTGATAAACGTTTTACCCGTTCTTTTTTTAATGAATCTGTTGAATGTTACGTTACTCATATTAACCAATGAAGCTACCGTATCCAATGTTATTTTATTCTCAAAATTCTTATGAACAAAATCGTGGATAACTTTCATTTTATCATTATCATCAAAAGTCTCAAGCTCAATACTGTAAGAAGACAAAAGCGTTTTATCTTCTGCAATGGCTAACTCGTTGAGAATTTTCATAATTTCTATGAAAGATTCAAAACTGTTCATTTTGGATAGATTGAGAAACGAATCTTTTAGTTTTTCAGCAGTTTCCGTAGAAAATAAAATTCCTCTGATCGAATCCTTAATCAGATGATTAATTGGTTTCAGAATATTTTTTTGCATCAATGCCTGATTAAAAAAATCCTGATTAAACTGTATGGTAATTTCGTGAGTTTTCTTGTTCTTACATTTATAATTGGCCCAACAATGTGGTAAATTCGGTCCTACTAAAACCAATTCAATATCTCCGATCTCCCCTGTATGGTCCCCAATCATTCTGCGATATCCTTTTCCTTTGTACACAAAATTAATTTCAATCTCCGGATGATAATGATAGGGGAAATCAAATGAAGCCTTGATCCTGTCAAACACCAGAAAACTGTCTTCAGGAGATAGTGGAGTTATTTCTCTAAGAATATTTTCTAGTCCGTTCATGCAGCCAATTTAGAAAAAAGGTTAAATATCGTTCGCAGTACAAATCTTTGTAAAAATGATAAAATAATATCAATGTAAAAACATATTAATCGTTTTTTTTACCTCATTTTGGTATGTATATCAGAATAAAATCAAGCTTCTGTAATTTAATCTCCTTCAAGCATTGCTTTTTTGTATCTTTATACAGAACAATTTTCATCAGGTAAATATATTTTCACATCAATATCAATTAATATTAATCAAAACCTAACAGTATGAGACGTAACGCAACAGCCGTTTGGAACGGCACCATTAAAGAAGGAAAAGGCCATATCACTACACAAAGCACTACTTTAAACCAAACACAATATTCTTTTAGCAGCCGCTTTGAGGATGGTGTAGGAACCAATCCTGAAGAGTTATTGGCTGCTGCCCATGCAGGATGTTTTACGATGAAATTAAGTGCTGAACTTTCTCAAGCGGGTTATACTCCTGAAGAACTAACCACCAAATCAGTCATCACGCTTGATCCAAGCATTGGAAAAATTACCAAATCTGAATTGACCCTTACCGCAAAAGTTCCCGGAATTTCTGAGGAAGAATTTCAGAAATATGCAAAGATTGCAGAAGAAGGTTGTCCTGTAAGTGCAGCATTTAACTTTGAAATTACCCTGAATGCCACGCTAGCTTAAAAAGCTCATCTATTAATACAATAAGTCTGAGTTCTTATATGTTCTCAGACTTCATTTTAAAATAAAATATACCACTTGGTATATTTTTGTATATTTGCATCATAATTAAGTGTTTAAAATGTCAAAAGCGGAAAAGACAAAACAATTTATCATTGAGAAAACGGCTACTTTGTTCAATACCAAAGGCTATAGTGCTACGTCTTTATCAGATATCACCCAGGTAACCGGACTCACCAAAGGGAGCATTTATGGAAACTTTGAAAACAAAGATCAGGTAGCTATTGAAGTGTATAAATATAATGCAGGACTGCTAAGTAAGGTAATGAACCATTCACTTGGAGATCAATACTCAACCTCAACCGATAAACTTCATGCTTTTGTATCTTTCTACAGGAAAAACTGGCGTTCTGTATTTTCAAACGGAGGTTGTCCTCTAATGAATGCCGCAACGGAAGCTGATGATTCCTTCCCTGCACTTAAAGAATATGTTCAGAAATCATTTACCCTATGGACGGAGAAAATATCTGCAGTGATCACTCAGGGACAAAAAAACAGTGAATTGAAAGCTTCAATAAATGCTGATAAATATGCGTCTTTGTTTATCATGCTTATTGAAGGGGGAATCTTACTTTCAAAAACCATGGATGATGAACGATTCCTGAACCAGGCTCTGGATAAGGTAAAAGATATGATAGATCATGAACTCACAATTATTCCATCATAAATTGCATACTATGGAAACAAAAAAAGTGGCTATTGTAGGATACAACAGAATCCCATTTGCCAGAATGAATACCGCCTATTCGGAAAAAGGTAATCAGGAGCTTTTACTGGCTGCTCTGAATGGTTTGATAGACCGTTATCACTTACAGGGTAAATTACTTGGAGAAGTAGCTGGTGGTGCAGTTATCAAACATATCTCTGAAAGCAATCTCATCAGAGAAACGGTAATGAATACATCATTGAACCCTGCCACTCCTGCCTGCGATCTTCAACAGGCTTGTGATACAGGAATTGAAGCGGCTATCTATATCGGAAATAAAATTGCTCTTGGACAAATAGAAAGTGGTATTGCCTGTGGTGTAGAAGCCATGAGTAATATTCCTTTTGAATCTTCTCCCCGATTGAGAAAAGCTCTTTTAAAAGCAAATAAAGAAAAATCTGCATTTGGAAAAATAAAACAGTTATTAAGTCCAAAGCTAAAAGACTGGATGCCCATCCCTTACAAGGGCCAGGAACCGAAGACAGGTTTGGTAATGGGAGAACATACTGAAATAACAGCAAAATATTATAAAATTCCAAGGGAAGATCAGGATGAATTGGCTTTGAAAAGTCATCAGAATATGGCCAAAGCTTATGATGAGGGATTCTTCGATGATATGATTACCCCTGCCTATGGCTTGGAGAAAGATAATAATCTACGTCGTGATACCAGCCTTGAAAAACTATCCCAATTAAAACCAGCTTTTGATAAGCAAAACGGAACTTTAACAGCAGGAAATTCTACTCCTTTTACAGATGGAGCTTCTTCTGTTTTATTAGCTAGTGAAGAATGGGCTAAAGCTAATAATCTTCCTATTTTAGCTTATATTACATTTTCAGAGCTTGCTGGGATAGAATATGTTGAAAACAAACAGAATTTGTTATTGGCTCCTGTTTTCGCAGCAGAAAGAATGCTAAAAAAAGCAGGAATGAATTTAGAAGACTTCGACTATTACGAAATTCATGAAGCCTTTGCTGCTCAAGTGCTGGCCACCCTCAAAATTTGGGAAAATGATGATCTGGCTCAACAGTTCGGACTAGAAAAAGCCCTTGGAAAGATAGACAGAAGTAAACTCAATGTAAAAGGCGGAAGTCTTGCAGCCGCTCATCCTTTTGCAGCAACAGGCGGAAGAATAATAGCCACCTTAGCCAAACTCCTGAATGAAAAAGGAAGCGGAAAAGGTTTTATTTCCATTTGTGCTGCCCGCGGACAAGGGGTAACAATGATCTTAGAAAAGTAGTTTCCAGCTATTTTTATTAAAAAAACATTCATTATGCTATAAATAATACACCTGTTTATTCGTCTGCAGCGAAAGAAAAATGATAATATTGCAAACGGAAAACAGAATGATAAAGAAAAGCAGTGAAATGAAGCATGGGTAAAAACACTTTACCTCATGAAAATCTAATCAGTTTTAAATAATCAACCAATATGAAAAGAGTTGTCATTACAGGATTGGGCGCAGTGACACCCTTGGGAAATAATGTCGAAGATTTTTGGCAGAACAGTATTAACGGAGCTAGCGGAGCAGGGTTAATCACTCATTTCGATTCAGAAAAATTTAAAGTACACTTTGCTTGTGAGGTAAAAGGTTTTGATCCGAAGCTACATCTTACTCACAACGAAATCAAAAGAAGTGATCTTTTTACACAATATGCAATGTATGCTTCAGCAGAGGCAATACAGGATTCCGGCTTAGACCTTGAAAAAATGGATCCTTTCGATTCAGGAGTAATCTGGGGAACAGGACAGGGCGGAATGTGGACTTTTGAAAAGGAAGTAATGGATTTTGCACAGGGTGATGGAACTCCTCGTTTTAATCCGTTCTTTGTCCCTAAATTTATTGCCAATATGGCTTCAGGGATGATTTCCATGAAATACGGACTTCAGGGGATCAATTATACAACCGTTTCTGCCTGTGCAACAGGAAATACAGCATTGATGGATGCCTTCAATTACATCCGTCTCGGGAAAGCTAAAGTAATCATCAGTGGAGGTTCTGAAGCTGCTATTACTCCCGCTTCAATAGGAGGGTTCTCTATTATGAAGGCCATGTCTACAAGAAACGATGACTTTGCTACAGCCAGCCGTCCTTATGATGCAGAAAGAGATGGCTTTGTAATGGGTGAAGGCGCAGGAGCATTGGTTCTTGAAGAATACGAACATGCAGTGGCTAGAGGAGCAAAAATCTATGCAGAATTAGCAGGTGCAGCCATGACGGCAGATGCATATCACATGACAGCACCTCATCCTGAAGGGGTTGGAGCCATCAAGGCAATGCATTTAGCCATAAAAGAAGCAGGTGCTAATATAGAGGACATTGATTATATTAATCCACATGCTACTTCTACTCCATTAGGAGATCTGGTTGAATTAAAAGCCATTAATAATGCTTTTAAAGGAAGTAAAAATCTTGATATCAGTGCAACGAAGTCAATGACCGGGCACCTATTAGGTGCTGCCGGAGCTGTTGAAGCCATCCTTTCTATTAAGGCTATTCAGAATGGTATTATTCCACCAACCATCAATCTTCACAGCATTGATGAGAGCATTCCGAAAGATATTAATATTGTTTTCGGAGAGGCTAAGGAAAAAGAGATCAATTTTGCATTGAGCAATGCTTTTGGCTTTGGAGGACACAATGCTACTTTAGTTTTTAAGAAGTTTTCTTAATTTTTAAAATAACATTCTGAGAGTTTTTTCAATCGGAAATTGAACAATACATTCTTATTGAGTCCGAAGGACAAAATACAAGAAAATATTTATAATCCCTGTGTTTTTAAAGCACAGGGATTTTTGTGTATAATTTTTTTGTAAGTTAGTTTCGTACAAATTATTTTATGAAGAAATTTCACTATGTATTACTAATTCTCATTTCAAATTTTATTTATTCTCAGAATAATTTTGAAATTGATTTCAGTTCAAATTCATATATTAATGACAGTCTCATGTTCGGAGCTCCGATGACAAGAAATGGATTTGGAGATCTTTATACATTTAAAATACAAACGAACCAAAATATTTCTGATTTTGGGAAAAAGTTCAAGACAGATCATTCAATTTATTATTTTAAAATTCAAAAGAAAAATATTGTCAATGGTTTTATAGAATATCCTCAGCCTGTAGCCTTTAGTTATATAAGAAAAAAAGGTGAGGGAGTTTATAATACAAAAATATTTTTCTTAGAAAAAGGAATATATAAAATTGATTTACCTCAAAATATTAATAATCTGGAGCTAAATATAGATTCTCCAACCAATAAAGAATATAAAGATTTACAAAAAACATTGGAACAGTTTTATATCAAATCCAAAGGTTCCCATCAACGCGACAGTTTGATAAACATGGAGAAAAAACAGCAGTTTTTAGGGGAATATATAAGGAAAAATCCCAATTCGTATGTTGCATTATGGGAAATTGTGAATGATTATACTCTTGAAAATTACCACCCTGCTTACTTGAAAAACTTGAATTTATTTTCAGCAAAATTTAAACAAAATAAATTATACAAAGGTGTTGAAGCTCGTTTAAAAGCAGAACAGTCTACCTCTATTGGGCAAAAAATACCTGATATTTATTTTGACCAGGAAAATAAGTTGACTTCTGAAGACTTTAAGAAATATAAATTAACGTTTATTGACTATTGGTCAACTACTTGCGCCCCGTGCATAAAAAGTATGCCCGAAGTTGTGAAACTCTATCATGAATATAAAGGCCAAAATGTAAATTTCATTACGATTACCGACGAGCAAAAACTCAATAGAATGGAGGTTGCAAAGAATATTCTAAAGAAAAACAATGCCAGTTGGGTTAATTTCTTTGATACAAACAAAGACTTCCAAAAGAAGGTAAACGCTACAAGCTATCCTCTTCATTTTATCATTGACGAAAACGGAAAAATAATTGCCCGAATCAGCAATAGCATTGAGGAAGCCAGAACCGTTATCAAAGAATATTTACAATAAATTCTTTAAAATAAAAAAGCAGCCAATTGGCTGCTTCATAACATAACGAATCTATATACTCTATAAAGAGTTGTATTAAAAGTTACTGACCATCACGTACAAAAAAGTCATCAGCATTTTCAGCAATTGGGATATATAATCTTTCCCATTCTTTACTTTTCACCATATCCCAGCTATGTCCTGTTCCTTTTAGGTCTTCAGCAAGAAGTACTACCCCAGGTTTAATCATAAAAGTAGAGCCATCTGTTACTTTAAATCTGATATTTCCTTTGATAGTAATAACATATTGCCTTCTTGGAGCAGGATGGGCATTTTTTTCCCATTCTTCAGTCTTGTTACTCATCCAGAAAGTAGTTGTATTCATGTGTTTCAGCGTCGGAATCTTTCCTTTTTCGAAAGAACATGAGCCATCCGGATTATTAATTAATCTTATGGCAGGAATAAATTCTGTAGATGCTTCCGTGGTTACGCTCACATTTTTATGATTTTTATGTTGTCCATTCATAAATCCTACGGTGCTTAATGCTAAAACAAGGCTAAGCCCTTTACCTATTTTTTTCATTATAAATTTAAATTTTATTTTTTAATTATATACAGTATCGTGAACTAACATTCTCTCAAAGAATGGTTTATATTTTTGTACCAATGCAAGATGCTCAGGAAGCTGGCCATAAGCTTCCAGTTCTTCCAGACTATCAAATTCCATAGATGCATTGTAGGTAAATGTATTATCTAAAACATTTCTAGGACTTGAGGCTGCCGGTTTTCCATAGCGGAGGTTTTTCTGATAAGGAAGTTTTTTAAGGCCTTCAAAAAAATTTTCAAACTCTTTGATCTCTGGATCTGAAAGATCTTTTCTTAGCCAGAATAATAAATAATGGAAGTACATTTTTTTCTTTTTTATAGGATTAAACATGGGTAAAGCAGATGCCAGCATATTTCCGGAAATAAGTAACAGAGCCGAAGCCTGTACAGAGCGGAATAAAAATTTTCTTCTTTCCATAGTCACATATTTTAATTAAAATCAATTCTGTATTTAAGGACAAACTGCCATTTTCTATCTGAAACAACCGCATTATTTGAAGGATCATTAGTGTAGACCGGTCTATTCTGAGCGTCAAAGGTTAATCTCGAAGACATTCCATTCATCAGCAATGATATTCCTGCATCATAGACTACAGCATTATCATGAAACCCTTTTAAATCGGACAACTGTACTCCAACAGCAGGTTGAAGCTGAAGGTTTTTCTTTTCTTTATCTAAATAAGGAAGGGTTCCTCCTAATTGTACATAATACGTATTTCCTGTTCCTATAACCGGCATTGCATTTCCTGCACCATTTAGACTTGCTTGTGTAACATCTACCGAAGTTGCGGGATTATTCGTCCCTACATAACGGATATAATTAGGACCATAGTCATTATGCATTGCCATTCCGTAAGCACTTATTGAGGTTCCTTTTTCTTTATTTAAAGGAGCATCATAAAATAAGTCTACCGCAAAGCTCTTCATATCATCATTGACTGTATTTTTAGCAGCATCTTGATGCCATAAGGCATTGTGAATGTAATCAAAACCTGCTCCTAAGCTTAAGACATTCTTTTTCCCCACATAGGTACCTGAATTAAATGGCGTTGAAATATTTTCTTTATCTAAAAAAGCATATCTGAAATACCCTGAGAAATCTTTTCCTGGAGAATTCTTACTAAAGGTGGCCACATTAAATTTAGGATCTGAAGTTGCCATAGTATAAGGATCAGCAACAACCAATCGATAATCAAATTTTCCCAGCTGACCTTTCACATATGCACTCAGCTCACGTACCGTATAATCGGTAGCTCCTGCATTAGCTGTTGCATAAGCCGGTAAATCATACAGCAACGTATTCAAAGGGCCTGTTGTAAATCTTGAAAGACCTCTCCAGGTAGAACGCCCAGCCCCGAAAGCGATTTTATCACTGAAAGAATACTCTGCATAAGCATCCAATAAATCAAAATAATTACTTCCTTTTGCGTTGACATTGATATTGGTAGTTCCTCCTTGTAGAACAAACATTAATTTTTCAGTAGGCTTGTACGTCATTTTTACCCGAACTCTACGAAGAGAAAGGTCAGAAACATCCGTTTTTGCTTCGTTATTGATAAGGCTTCCGGGGTTAAGCTGAGCATATCTTGCCCATAATTCTGCATAACCACTCAGGGAGATATACCGGGAATGTTCATCATTAAAATAATGAGTCAATCCCGGGTTATTAAAGTCATTTTTTTTCTGAGCTTCTAATTTTCCCGTAATTCCCAACAGGACAAATAAAGCGATTCCGGTTCTGAAAGATCTTGTCTTCATATTTTTCTGTTCTAATCTTTTTTGTTGATTTCAACGGGACAAAATTAGATCGGGAAGGCCTACACCGTTATTAGAAATCTATTAGAAACCTTTTAGAAAACTATTAAAAGAGTTAATCTGCTACCATAAAAAGAAAATAAGAAATACCTTTGCAAAGGGCTTTAGGAAAGCTGGAAATCAATATTTTAAAAACAAAATACTGAACTGAAAATCAGCCTTCAACACTTTTAATATTTCCTTATGAGAATTTTAATAATAGAAGATAATTCACGGGTTTCAAGTCTGTTAAAGCGAGGGTTAGAAAGCCAGGGCTATCAGGTATATATTTCTGAAGATGCAGAAGATGCTATTGCGCTGCTTGGTAAATTAACTTTTGATTTGGCTATTACAGATATTATGCTTCCCAAAATGAACGGCATAGACTTGTGTAAATTCATTAAACAGAAATATACTGACCTCCCAATTATCATGCTTACAGCATTGGGAACCATTGATGAGAAGGTAGAAGGATTTGATGCCGGTGCCGATGATTATATGGTAAAACCATTTGAAATAAGAGAGCTTTTTGTAAGAATAAAGGCTATTCTCCAAAGAAGTTCAAACAAAGCCAAAGAAACTTACCTTATTGATCTGGAATATCATGATCTTAAGATTAATCGAAAAATAAACCGTGTCTTCAGAAATAATGAAGAAATAGAACTTACTCCAAAAGAATTCAAACTCCTGGTTTTTCTTGTAAGTAATGCGGAACGAATTCTTACCCGTGAAGAAATTGCGGATAATGTCTGGGGAAATCATTTTGATACAGGAACCAACTATATTGATGTATACATTGCCTATTTACGTAAAAAAATAGATAAGAATTTTGACACTAAACTCATTCACACCAAACCGGGCGTAGGATTTATTTTCGCTTCACAATTATGAAAATAGCCACCAGAACAGCATTAATTTACGCCATTCTTACGGCAGGCATTCTCTTTATGTTTGCTTATGTGCTCTATGTGGTCTCTGAAAAAAACAGAGAAGATGAGTTTAATGATCGTTTAGGATATAAAGTCATCTGGCGCTCCGAATTTATTTTTGATGTCCGAATCAGTGATGAAAAGATCCGTGAACTGCATCAAAGAAACCAGAGATTGTTGAATGAGGCTGATATCAGCGTTTACAACAGCAAAAAAGACCTGACATTTACTGATATCCCGCCTTTAAAAAGCAATGAAAAATATCTCGATAAAATCATTAAATCCAACAAAAACAGAATATTCTGGCAACAGGATGATCGCCAGTATATCGCCATTAAATTCAAATCGGCTGGAGAAGATTATTATATCATCGGAAGTGCAGTAGATGTAACCGGGAATGCCCATATCGCCGAGTTTAAGAAAGATATTATTATTATTTATATCAGTTCGGTTATTGTTATTTTCATTATCGGGTTTCTTTTTTCCTATTATACTTTGAAGCCTCTGAAAGATATCATTCTTCAAATCCGGGATATTTCAGAACATAATCTCAACCAGCGTCTGGATGTTCCGAAAGCCAAAGATGAAATTTACGAGCTTACCGAAACTTTTAACTCTACTTTTAACAGGCTAGAAAAATCATTTAACAATCATAAACAATTTGTGACGACCATTTCTCATGAATTCCGTACACCACTTTCTACCCTGATTGCAGAACTCGAACTTGCAAAAGAACTGAATGTAACATTGGATGATTATAAACTTTCTATTGACAATGCTCTTCAGGACGCTAATGATGCTTCAGAGCTTTCATCAGCGCTTTTAGATTTTGCGAGAGCCAGTTATGATGTTTCACAGATCAGCTTTACCAATATTCGTTTAGATGAAATTTTAGCAGAGGCAAAGCTGGCACTGATCAAAAAAAACATCCACTATAAAATCGGAATCAACTATATAAGTAATGATGAAGAGGAAAGCAATTATGATGGGTATGGCAACCCTTATTTACTGCAAGTAGCCTTTTCAAATCTTATGGAAAATGCTTGTAAATATTCCAATGATAAAAGCTGTAGGGTAGAAATTGAAGCCCATACCTCATCGATAAAAATCCGTTTTGTAGATCAAGGTGTAGGAATGTCTGAACAGGATCTCACAAAAATATTTGAACTGTTTTACAGAGGTTCCAATAAAAACTTTGAAAAAGGAAACGGAATTGGGCTATCTATCGTAAAAAGAATTGTAGAAATTCATGAAGGAAACCTTTATGTAGATTCTGAGGTCTCTCAGGGAAGTACATTCACTATAGAATTTTCATCTAAAAATAAAAAAGCAGTCTGATCAGACTGCTTTTCCGTTTATGCTTTTAACCATTCCGAAGAGGAAAGATAATTCTGATCAGGATAGTAGATGAATAATAGATTTCTTCCTTTTATCGTATTGATCATTGATTGTGAGAGTTCTCTGGGAACAGCAGGACATCCCCAGCTTCTTCCGATTCTTTTATGTACCGCTGCAAATGCATCACTTACATAATCTGCACCATGCATTACAATTGCTCTTCTGTACGCAGCATCATTGAATCCTTTATCCATTCCTAATAATCTCAATGAATATCCATTATCTCCCTGATACGTTGCATCTGTGATATAAAATCCCATGCTGCTCTGTCGCGAACTTTCCGTGTTAGAAAAATTCGTGGCAAATTCTTCGCCTGTATTTTTACCGTGGGCAACCAATGAGTTGAATACTACTTTTTTGTCATTAAGATCAATGACCCAAAGTCTTTTGGTATTAGAAGACATAGAAAAATCGCAGATAGTCAATAAATGCGACTCATCAGTAAGCAATCCTGCTTTCTTTAGGTTTTCAAATCCTGTTAATGCTTTAGAAAAAACTTCATAGTTCAGTTCATGCTCAGGGTCAAATTCAATGGATTGGTAGAGTGCTTCTGAAGAAGATACTGCCGTAGTAGTATTTTTCTCAGATTTCGTGTCAGTTATTCTTTCTGTCTTTGTTATGTTGACGTTTTCATTCTTCACCACCGCTTTCGGAGAAATGTAGAATGAAGTCGTCACCATGTAAACAAGGCCTATTACGCCATAAAATCCTTTCATTCAATAATATATTAGTACCAAATTAGTGGGGCAAAATTATAAAAACATCGCTATCAGCCACTTATAAGTCTACAAAGTTTAACTGAATTTAAGAAACTTTAACGTCCTGATTCTGTGAAATAAAGCCCGTTATTTTTGAGAATCTCCAACAAATTCCAGGCTAACGGAATTCATGCAATACCTCAATCCTGTAGGCTTTGGACCGTCATCAAACACATGTCCCAAATGAGAATCACACCTTTTGCAAAGTACTTCTACCCTATCCATTCCATACGCCTGATCTCTTTTGTAGTATACACCTTCTTTATCTGCTTCAAAGAAACTTGGCCACCCACAGCTGCTTGAAAACTTTGATGTGGAACGGAACAAATGATTCCCACAAACCGCACAATAATAATCTCCTAACTCATCAAAATCATTATATTTTCCGGTAAAAGCTCTTTCTGTAGCCGCTTCTCTTGCTATTGCATAAAGATCCGGAGCCAGAACTTTCTTCCATTCTTCATTTGAAATAGTCAATTTCGTAGTATCGGTTCTTGAGTAATATGGATTGTTTTTTGCTTCTTTATTTTCCATAGAAGTGATTTTAATAGGTTGCTGTTTCTGCCTACATCCCTGCAGAACAATTAATATGATGGTTGAAATTAAAAATTTCATCGTAAATTTTAACTTTTAAAGTTTAATAAAAGCTTTATTAACATTGAATGGTTTCATAACCAAATTTAGTAAATTTGAGAATATGAATGACGAAGCAAAAAGAAAACAGCTTAGAAAATATAAGGCATTTGCTACAGGGCTATTTGTTCTGATGGCTCTTATTTTCATTGTAACCACCATTATGCAGAAGTCCAGTTCTTCTCATTGGATTGGCTATGTACGTGCTTTTGCAGAAGCTGCCATGGTAGGAGCCTTAGCGGACTGGTTTGCCGTAACGGCATTATTCCGCCATCCATTGGGGCTTCCAATTCCTCATACCAATCTGATTGAAAACAGTAAGCAAAAATTAGGAGACAATCTGGGAAGCTTTGTCGTTAGTAATTTTCTTTCCCCTCAAAATATCCGGCCCTACATTCAAAAGATAAAGGTTTCCGGCTTTGCAGGCGAATGGCTTGCCAAAGAAAAGAATCAGGATATTCTGATCCGAAACCTGTCAGATATTATTCTTGATATCCTCAATAAGCTTGACGATTCTACTGTGAGTCAGTTCATCAGTAAAAAGGTATCAGAAATGACAGATGATATCAAACTTAACAAAGTGGTAGGAAATGGTATTCATTATATCCTGGAAAAAAATGACCATCAGAGAATTATTACCAATCTTTCCAAACAGATCAAGGAATACATTATTCAAAATGATGAAATGATTAAAGACCGGGTAAAGAAAGGAAGTTACACTTTCATCCCCTCTTTTGTTGATAATAAAATTGCAGATAAGATTGCAGATGGGCTGTCTGATTTTTTCAAAGAAATAGAAGAAGATCCGGAACATGAAGTAAGAACTTTAATTACTCAAAAAATTCATGAATTTTCCGTTGATCTTAAAGAAGATCCTAAATGGGAGGAGGAATTTAAAACCATTAAAGATGGATTGCTTAAAAATGATAAGCTTGATGAGTATTCCAATGATATTTGGGTCTCTATCAAAAAAACACTGATGAAAGAGCTGCAGGAAGACCATTCTGCCTTGAAAAATTATCTTTCCAAAAACCTGAATGAGTTTTCTAAAAATTTAAAAACCGATGAAAATCTTCAGAATAAAATCGATCATTGGGTTCGGGTAACGGCCTATAAATATATTTTGAAAAACACGCATCAATTCGGAAACCTCATCAGTACTACTGTGGGCAATTGGAAGGGTAAGGAATTGAGCGAAAAAATGGAACTGGAAGTAGGAAAAGATCTTCAGTTCATCCGTGTTAATGGAACCTTGGTAGGAGGTCTGGTGGGACTTATCATTTATACCATTGCCCATTTCTTTATTTAAAAACGGTAATACAACCATGAAAAAACTTCTTATTGTTCTTTTACTTTCCTTTTTCCTTCCGGGTAAAAGCCAAAAAGTAGAATTAAAAACCGTCACAGATTCTTCTCAAATCTTTAAGGGAGAAATTGCAGGTGCTCCCATTACACTGGAGCTTCATTATGACGGCATTCCGGATTGCAATTTATACCAGCATTTTGTGGAGGGTTGGTATTACTACGATAAATACCAGAAGAAAATTCCTCTAACAGGACTTTATGATTATGGTAAGCTGTCATTGTATAATTTTGGTCCTAAGCACAAACAGATTTCCAACCAGTTTAAAGAAAAAATCAACTCGCCACAGGACGTTGAAAAAACAGCTGAAATTGTCAAAAATTTCACTCCCAAAGAAACGATCTTATTTGGGCAGGATCAAACTCAGAAAAATCCTATTTCAGGAAGTTTTTATTTGGATAATAAAGATAAAGTTCAGTCTGCTAAATTATTCACCGGCAATGATATGATCTATCGTTACAATAATTATCTAATCTTACCTAACCATAAAAGAATCAATACATTTGATATCATCAATCAATATGGAGGGAATGAACTGATTTCCTACATTTCCGGAGAAAAAGGGAACCGGGTTTTACTGTATTTTGAACATTCATCCAACCTTAATGCTTGTGGAAGATGCGGAGCCAGCGAGGGTGAAAAAGGCTATCGGGTTCTTTATTTTACCAAAGACTGGAATTATAAAAGATATGAAGAATTCCTTACTGAAAGCTGTCTGGAAAATATCTATGACACCATCAAAATAAAATCAAAGGATGACAAAACGATAATGTATAAAATCGGAAAATCGAATTCTTCTCCAGCTTATAGACTAACTGTTGATATTAAAAATGCTGCTGTAACAAAGTCAAAATAAAAAGGATTCTATCTAACATCATATTTTTCCTTGCCGTGAATGCAAGAATTTTTTTATTTATGCATTTAGAAAATAAAGGTTCTTATATGAATTTATAGCAGATAGCATTAATGAAAATTTGTGTATCCGTAGCGAAAACAAAAAAAGAGACCAGATGGTCTCTCTATATTTATCTTGGCAATCTGCTTGCTCTTTTTAAAATTTCTTTGTTAATTTCATTAATCAATTGTGGTCCTTCATAAATAAATCCGGTATATAACTGAACCAGGCTTGCCCCAGCATCTAATTTTTCAATCGCATCTTTTGCAGAGTGAATTCCTCCTACTCCAATGATCGGAAATGCCCTATTACTTTTATCCGAAAGATATTTGATCATTTTAGTACTTCTCTCACGAATCGGTTTTCCGCTTAATCCTCCGTTTCCGATCTGTTCTAAAACTTCTGGAGAGGTCTTCAATCCTTCTCTGTTGACAGAAGTATTGGAAACAATCACACCATCTATTTTAGTTTCTGCAATAAGATCTATAATTTCATCCAATTGTACATCATTAAGATCCGGAGCAATTTTAAGTAATATAGGTTTCTGTACGGATTTTGACTGATTGATTTTCTTTACCTCCGTAATCAGTTCACGCAGATATTCCACATCTTCCAGCTTCGCATGGCTTCCAACATTCGGACAGCTCACATTGAGTACAAAATAATCTACATGCGGATGAAGACCTTCAAAACAATCCAGGTAATCCTGTGTATAGTTTTCAGGTTTTGTATCTGTATTTTTTCCGATGTTTCCACCGATGATTATTTTTCCTTTATTGGATTTCAGTTTTTCAATCGCAGCCTGTAACCCATCATTGTTGAATCCCATTCTATTGATAATTCCACCATCTTCAATCAAACGGAATAATCTTTTCTTAGGATTTCCTGCCTGAGCTCTTGGGGTAACTGTTCCAATTTCTACAAACCCGAAACCTAAGTCTCCCAATTCGTTGAACAAGACGGCATTTTTATCAAAACCGGCAGCCAGTCCTACAGGATTTTTAAATTTCAATCCGAAAACTTCTCTTTCCAGACGTTTGTCTTCAATAGGTTTGGGGAAAAATAATTTAGTAAGAAATCCAAAATTCTTAAGCATCGAAAAAGTAAAGTGATGTACTTCTTCAGGATCAAATTTGAAAAGAATCGGACGAATGAGCGATTTGTACATTGAAAAAAAGTTTTACAAAATTACTCATTTTAAAATTAATGGCAGATTAACCTATGATATTTTATCAAAATGTTTGATATACAGCATCTATAGTAGAAAATTAAATTAATCAAAAAAGATCCTTGTCAAGGATTAGTCTTCCTCTTTGGTTGTTGATTGAGAATACGCAGTTAAATCAAAATTAAGAAGATTCCCTACTCTTTTAAACTCTTCATCTACTGTAGCATTCAGTATCATTTTTTCGTTGGTGATAGGATGATTGAAAATTAATTGATGGGCGTGAAGGGTCATTTTGTTGATACCAAATGTTTGAAGCCACAGTTTATTCTGTTTATTACATCCGTGTTTGCGACAACCCAAAATTGGGTGTAGGATATGTTTAAAATGTTTTCTCAATTGATGAAATCTTCCCGTTTCAGGAATGGCTTCTACTAAACAATATCTCGAAGTCTGATGTTTTAAAAAAGGCAAATCAATTTCTGTTTTTTGCAAAAGATGATAATAAGTAATCGCGTTTTGCTTGACTTCATTTTCATTAACCAAGTCGTAATCGATGGTTTCTTCTTCTTTGGCCCAGCCTCGTAAAATGGCAATATACTTTTTTTCCACTTCTCTGGTTGCAAAACGATCGCTCATGATTCTAAGCGTTTCTTTATCTAAGGTAAACAATAAAACTCCAGAAGTTTTGCGGTCTAAACGATGCACAGGATACACTTTTTGTCCAATCTGCTTTCGTAATTCCTGAATAGCATAGGTATCTGCTTCACCTGCATAGAAGGATTTGTGAACCAATAATCCACTGGGCTTATTGATGGCAATAATATGCTCGTCGCGATAAAGAATTTCTAACATGGGGCAAAAGTAGAAATTTTCTACTGATTCTTGTTTCAGAGAGAAGCTTTAAAAATGTAAGAGGCTATTCTTATTCTAACCCTAACAGGTTTTTGAAACCTGTTAGGGTTGTAGAGGCGCAGCAGTCAATAGCCCTGATTGAGCGGTATGTTTGAGCTCTTTTCTTAGTTTCGGCGGCGGCAAAGCCGCCGCCGAAACTAAGAAAAAGCGAGTAGCAAAAGCAGGTTCCCGGCTCCTAAAAAACAAAAAAAGACCTATTTCAAGTATTATTATACCTTTTTTTATTGAATTTCATGATTTTGGAATCCAAATTCATATTTTTGCACATCAGACGTAAAAAAATTATGGCAAAGCAAGAAGATGTTTTCAAGAAAGTAATTTCTCACGCTAAAGAATATGGATTTATTTTCCCTTCAAGTGAGATCTATGATGGTTTATCCGCTGTTTATGACTATGGACAGAATGGAGCTGAACTTAAAAATAATATCAAACAATACTGGTGGAAAGCTATGGTACAGCTTAACGAAAATATTGTGGGTATTGATTCGGCGATCCTTATGCACCCAACGACATGGAAGGCATCAGGCCACGTAGACGCTTTCAACGATCCATTGATTGACAATAAGGATTCTAAGAAACGTTTCAGAGCAGACGTTTTGGTGGAAGACTACTGTGCTAAAATTGAAGATAAAGAGAATAAAGAAATCGAAAAAGCAGCGAAGAGATTCGGAGAAGCTTTCGATAAAGACCAGTTTGTAGCTACGAATCCAAAAATTCTGGAATACAGAGCGAAAAGAGAGGCTATTCTTTCAAGATTGGCAAAATCTTTAGAAAATGAAGATCTTGCTGATGTAAAAGCATTAATTGAAGAACTTGAAATTGCTGATCCTGATACAGGTTCTAAAAACTGGACAGAGGTGAGACAGTTCAACTTAATGTTTGGAACTAAACTTGGTGCTTCTGCAGACAGTGCTATGGATCTTTACTTAAGACCGGAAACGGCACAAGGTATTTTTGTGAACTATTTAAATGTTCAGAAAACTTCACGTCATAGATTACCTTTCGGTATTGCACAGATTGGTAAAGCTTTCAGAAACGAGATTGTTGCAAGACAGTTTATCTTCAGAATGCGTGAATTCGAACAAATGGAAATGCAATTCTTCGTAGCTCCGGGTACAGAACTTGAATTCTATGAGCAATGGAAACAAAAGCGTCTGAACTGGCACTTAGCTTTAGGATTAGGTACTGATAATTACAGATTCCATGATCACGAGAAATTAGCTCACTACGCCAATGCAGCAGCTGATATTGAATTCAATTTCCCATTTGGTTTCAAAGAATTGGAAGGAATTCACTCAAGAACGGATTTTGACCTTAAGGCTCACGAAAAATTCTCCGGAAGAAAACTTCAGTTCTTCGATCCTGAAAGAAACGAAAACTATGTTCCTTATGTAGTAGAAACTTCTGTAGGTTTAGACAGGTTATTCCTTTCTATTTTCTCTCACTGTTTAAAAGACGAAGTATTGGAAGATGGTTCAGAAAGAACAGTTTTATCTTTACCTCCGGCTTTAGCACCCATTAAAGCGGCTATTCTTCCTTTAATGAAGAAAGATGGTTTAGCAGAATATGCAGAAAAGATCTTCAACGACCTGAAATACGATTTCAACTTATTCTACGAAGAAAAAGATGCCATCGGAAAACGTTACAGAAGACAGGATGCGATCGGTACTCCTTATTGTATTACGGTAGACCATGATTCATTAACGGATCATACGGTAACCATCAGAGACAGGGATACGATGCAACAGGAAAGAGTTCCGGTTTCAGAATTGAGAAGAATCATTGATGAGAAGACCAACTTCAGAAATCTACTTTCTAAAATATAATGTAAAAGCCCTGAATTATCAGGGCTTTTTCCTTTTCAAAAAATATTCATATCCGTATTGGGAAAATGATTATTTTTGAAGCAATTAAAAAAACTAATTATACCTATGAAGAAATTAATTATTTCATCACTTGTTTTGGCAGTAATGGCCAGCTGCAGTTCATCAAATGATGACAGTACAGATAACAACAATAATAATCAATCTACTCCTTATCTTCTAAAGAAATCAACCGAGATCACTCAGGACGGCGAGTCTTTTACTATAGAGTATAAATACAACGGAACAAGAATAGTTGAAGCTTTTGATGTTGCAGATAATGAAAAGACATTATATACGTATGATGGCGATTATATCATAAAAACGGAAGTATACTCCAAGACTGGCGCACTACAAATTATGAGAGAATTTTCTTATGCCAATGGAAAACTGGTTTCTGAAAAAGTAACGGATAAACATCAGCCTGGAACATTGGTTTACACCGAAACACTTCAATATCTGAGCGACAGCCATGTAAAACATAAAGCTCTTCAAACCTATCTCTATAATCCAACGACCGGAACTTACTCAGATATTAAGTATCAAGACAAAGATATTTATCTGGATGCTAATGGAAACCTGCTTTCAATCACTTACTCGAACAACGGAACAACCTTCAGTACTACATTTTCTTATGACGGCAATAACCATCCTATGAAAAATGTAAAAGGGTATATAAAAATGGATCTATTCTCTCTTTCAGATGGGGAATTAGGCTACAATAACCTGGTAAAAGCAGACGGAAATTATGCAGGGGCATCGAACGGAACTACCAAGACCAGTGCTGTTCATACTCTTAATACCGCTAATTACCCTACTAAATCGGTAATGACCTATACAAGCTCTGCTTTTGGAACTAATAAACATACTTACCTTTACGAGTATAACAAGTAATTGTTTACTTTATTAAAATACTGAGCTCTGATTTTTCAGGGCTCTTTATTTTCTTTAGCAAATAGTACTATAATTTATTATTTTAGTTCAAAATTCAACCATGAAAAAAATTACTTTATTGATGTTTGGACTTGTCCAAACATTTTCATTTTCCCAAACCCAGGATTTAACAACATTAGCCGCAGGAGATCATGTAGGAATGAATGCTTTATTTGATGATAAAGATAATCTGTATGGCTATGTTTCCCTATATTCTTATGGGAAATCCGGAGATAAAACCAAAAAATTTGAATATGTTATCTTAGATAAGAACCTCAACCCTGTTGCCAATAAAGAATTTGAAGGTGATATCACAGCAGCTTCTTATAGAGGATATGTGGATTTCAAAGGACAAATTATTCTTAAACCTTCTATGATGGATTATTCACAGGTAAAGATCAGAGAAGTATTCACCCCTGTTTCTATGGTAATAGATCCAAAGACTAACACAATTACCAGAAAAATATATTATGATTATCAGGAAGATGGCACTTTCAAAGAGATCAATGAGCCCAAAAGCTGGAAAGAACAGCGTAAAGAAAACCGTGACGAGAAAAAGGAAAAAGGCTATAATTATGTTTCAGCAGTTGGAGAATTGAAACAAGGAGGTTATTTTGCTATAGAATATAAAGATTATGGAAAGTATCAAAACAGCAATAGCCTGATCCGATTCGACAATAACAAAAAGGAAGTCTGGAGGTATAAATACAATACTGAGGGAAGTAAAAAGATTTTCACCACATTATCAGTTCTTGAAAGAGATGAAAACTATATGTATTGTGTGATGAAAAAAGTAAATGAAAAAGATAAAGCATTCAGCCTTCTGGTCATTGATATGAAAACGGGTAAAGAAGCAGCAAACAAACCCATTACAGGGCTTTCTGATGATGCTATAGACAATATTGACTCTTTCTATTCTGACTACAAACCGCTCGATAATGATAAAACTTTTGATGACAAAGTGGTGCTGCTGGGAAGGAATTACAACAATTCTGATTTTGTAGGATTTGCAAGATTAATAGTAGATAAGTCAAACTTTACCACAGACACCAAAGTTATTAATTTTGATCCTCATATTGCTTCTTTTCTACCAAAAGTTAATAAAAATGGCTTTGTAGAAAATGGCTATATGTTGCAAACCAAAGACATGTATTTTATGAATGACGGAAGTGTCGGAATTTTATCCGAAAAGTATAAACCAGCGGGCCAATATAATGCTCCCAAAACAACCGATCTTGTTTATATTTATACAGATAAAGATTTCAAAGTAAAAAATGTTCAGGTTTTTGAAAAGGAAAAATCAAAATGGGTAAATAGTGATTACCTGTTCTCACAATACCTTAACGGAGGTAAAGATGTAGTATTCTTTTATCGTGACTATCAAAAGGATGAAGCTACAAAACAAAAAAGATGGAATCTTTTTATCAATACGATTATTGACGGAAAATTCAAACAGGAAATTATTCCTATTTCAGAAAAAGACAATTATACTGTCATTCCATATGTAGGAAAAGAAGGTTATATCTTACTTCGTGAGTATAATGAGAAAGAAAAGTTCAACAAAATCCGCCTGGAAAAGCTGAACTACTAATAAAAAATTGTTCTTTCCTCATTATTTTTCAAGTCTCTATTCTATATGCCTAGGGAGCAAAATTTTTTAAACCATTGACACATAAGCTTTATGTAAATAAAATCATTGGTATATACTTGGCTAAAAATAAGAGCTATCTCACATTTGAGATAGCTTTTCGTCTTGAAAATCTAAAGTATTGTGATGCTCACACCGACTTATGATACTATTTGGGTGTTGCAGCAATTCCAGCGACCTGATAATAATCTGAAATATTTTTGATCTCATCCAGACCCAGGTTCCACATAAAATTCAGGAACTGCTGATAGCTTTCACTTTGATTTTTAGGTTCTATCCGATCCAAATAACGGTTCAGATTATACTTTTTTCTGGCTTCGTAGATTTTAGTAAAACATTTGCCCAGCCAGTCTTTATAGTATTTTTCTTCTTCCCCATCCTGAAGGAACTGCATTGCTGTATAAATCCCTACTCCATAATCTTCAGAATGAAAATAATTAGGAAGAATTTCCATTCTTGCCGTTTTTTTCAAAGCAAGATAAGCCTCTGAAGGTTTTTCCGGTTCTACAGACCTATTAAGTTCAGGAAAAGTCTTTTTAAGTTTTTCTATCCTTCTAACCATTTCGGGATGTGATGCTACAGAATCTTTGTTTAGCTTTTCTTTATAAAAGTTGTAATTGTAAAGGGAAAAATCTTCTTTCTTCATCCATTTCTCCTTGAAGGCCTGTTTTGGGAGATCAAAAAGTTTTTTATAAGTCTCTATCTTGAGTTCTCTGGGAGAAATTGTGTCAAATGTCTGAAGTATTTGTAAACCATTGATAAATTCACTTTTCTTAAATTCACTGTTTCTAAAAATAACATATCCCAAAGAATCTGCCTGTATTTCCTGCTTTCTTTTTTGGATACTTTTTTTGTAAAGCCTGTTTTTAAAAATGTCAAATGCTTTTTGATTTCGTCCAAGGCTTTGTCTATCTGTAGTTTCCTTGATATTCTGTACGGTACTTTTATCCAACTCATTTTGCTCCACAAGACTTAGAACCATTTTCATTGTATGCTCCTCTATTTTATGTCCCAATTCATGGGAAATTACACCCGCAATCTGAGCTTCATTATCCATCCAGATATACAGTCCCATATTAATAACAAAAGTACCATCCGCAAGACAGTAAGCATTAGGAGTATTATCTCTTGCGATTAGAATTTTAAGATCTTTTGGAATTTTGGGATTATTTTTTCTAAGACGCTCTACCAGAGATTTAATGACTACATCAAACTCAGATTTAAAAACAAAGTCTTTATTTTTCACCTGTTTTTCAAAATCAGTTCCAAATTCTTTATATATTTTGGAAATTTCAGAACCTCCCCGTCCGGAATACTGTGACCTCAGCCCTTTGATCAGATTTTCATTATTGACTGTAAAACTTTTTAAAAACTCTTTCCGCTGAAGATAATCTGCGGTATCTATTGCTTTATAAGTTTGGGAAATTCCTGCTAAGGACAGCAGGAAGCACATCAATACAATAAGTTTTCTGGTCATATTTTTCATCAATTAAACAAAAATAATGTATTTGATGATTCATTTTCATTTTTTCATCCAAATTATTTTAAATTTGTTAAAGACCAATTGACGAAAAATGAGAATACTAAAATACATGATAGGTGGTGCAGCGGCCGGAGCTGCGGCTGCTTACTTTTTGGGATATGATTATTTATTTAGTGGCATTTCCAAAACTTACCTTAAAGGAAGATCAAGCGCCTATATTGATGATGGAAACCTGTTTCCCAGTAATCCCATTCCTACAGGATCTCCTAAACGATGGGAAGAGCATTCCGAATACAACAAAAAGGAATTACCGAAAATCTTAGTTGATAATTTAAAACATTCTAAAACGGCAGCTTTTGTAGTGATAAAAGATGGGAAGATTCTTCATGAACAATACTGGGAGGGCTATAATCAGCTCTCTCAGACCAACTCTTTTTCTATGGCAAAGGCTGTTACTGTTATGCTTTTAGGAAAAGCTTTAGAAGAAGGGATAATTAATAATATTAATGAAAACCTATCCAATTTTTATCCTGAATTTAAAGAGAAAACTTTCGGAGACCAGGTTACCATTAAGAATCTGGCTCAAATGGAATCTGGTCTTGACTGGGATGAAAACTATAATAGCCCTTTTCTTCCTAATGCCAAAGCGTATTATGGAAAGAGTCTTGCAAAGGCAGTATTTTCACGAAAGTTCAAAGAGTTGCCAGGAACAAGGTTTGAATATCAAAGCGGAACCACTCAGCTTCTTGGTTTTGTCTTAAAAAAAGCACTTCAACAACCATTAGCCAACTATCTCTCTGAAAAATTCTGGATTCCAATGGGAATGGAACAGGATGCAAAATGGAGTACAGATAATTATGGAATGGAAAAGACCTATTGCTGTATCCACTCCAATGCAAGAGACTTTGCCAAACTGGGACTTTTATTTCTGAATGATGGTAAAGTTGATGATCATCAAGTTCTTAACACAGGTTTTATTGAACATATGAGAACCCCAACAAAAAAGTCTGAAAACATTTACGGAATGGGCCTTTGGATCAATCACGACAACCCCATCAAACATTATTATTTCCTAGGACTTCAGGGACAATATATCATTATGGTTCCTGAGTATAATATGGTCATCGTGAAAACCGGAAGTTATGCCAACAATCCCAAAAATGACAGAGGTAGACCAGATCAGGTGAAGTTTCTGGTGAATGAAACCGTACAATTATTTCAATAAAATCATGGAAAAATACAGCTCAAAAGTAGACACCTATATTGAAAAATCTCAAGATTTTGCGAAACCTATTTTAAATTATATCCGCGAAACAGTTCATGAATACTGCCCTGATGCAGAAGAAACCATGAAATGGAGTTTTCCACATTTTATTTACAAAGGGAAAAACCTTTGTGCTATGGCTTCATTCAAACAACACTGTACATTCGGCTTCTGGCTGGAAAAAGAGATGAAAACCATGCAGGAAATCACTCAAGATATTGAGAAGAACTCTATGTTTAGCCTAGGTAAAATTACAAAGATTGAAAACCTTCCCTCAAAAGCTCAGCTGAAAAAAGCCATCAAAGAAGCTATGGAGCTTACCGATATGGGGGTGACTATGAAAAAAGCGGCTCCTACCAAAACAGAAGCGGAAATTCCTGATTATTTTCTATCTGCACTAAAAGCTCAGCCAAAAGCATTGGGCATTTTTGAAAAAGCCTCTCCATCATTCAGAAAAGAATACATTACATGGATTGTAGAGGCAAAAACAGAAGCTACCCGGAATAAAAGAATGGAACAGTCTTTGGAATGGATTGCTGAAGGAAAAGGGAGGAACTGGAAATATGAAAAAAAATAAACACAAAACACAATGAAGAAAAAAATCACTTTATTTTTCTTTTTCATTATTTCAATTTTTACATTCTCACAAACATTTGATTTTGATGGACAATATAAATATGCCCGGGTTCTTTCTTCTAAAAATCCGGACAGTTCAGAAATTGTTTTGAATCATATTATTGATTCTGCACAGAAAAGAAATGTGCCGGAATATCTTGCTAAGGCTTATTATTTAAAATCATACAACAGTTATCTAAAATCAGATGCCAAAAGCAGTCTTGATTTTGCAGAAAAAGCCTTAAAAATTTCCACGCAAAACAATTATTCAATAGGGAAAGCATTGGCTTACAGAATGCAGGGAACACAATATGCAAAATTAGGTCTTCTCAACGAATCTTCCAAAAGTCTCGAAAGTGCTTTATCTGAGGTAAAAAACAATAATACTGATGAAGGGCACGAATTGAAAGGAATGATCTATAATTCTTTTTTGATTCTCTTGAATAAAAATGAGTACAAAAAGAAAGAATTCTATTCAATAAGTGCTATCCGAGAATTTCAAAAGATCAAAAACACCTCTAGAAGAAATGAACTACTGGTCTCTGCTTATACCAATATAGGCTACAGTTTATCCGAAGTCAGCAGGTTCACAGAAGCAAAGCCTTATTTTGTAAAGGCTCTTTCTTTAGTAGGTGAGAGTAATTATTATCTTAAATCTAATATTCTCAATGACATCGGATTCTCATTTTTTAAACAAAACAAGCCTGACAGTTCTGTTTTATATTACCAAAAAGCATTGGCCATCGTTAATCGGTATGGTTTTAATGAGAAAAAAATAGAGGTCACAAAAAATCTTGAAGAAGCCTATTCTCAGTTGAACGATGTTCCCAATGTTCAGAAATACAATCTTGAAAATCTTAAATTAAAAGACAGTATTGCTTACAATAAAGCCATGGCCGTCAATAAAACACTTTCAAAAAAAGAAGAGAATTTTGATCAGCAGCTTACAAAAAGTAAAAAGGTTTCAACAACCTTAGTTGCCGCCTGCCTTATTTTAACTGCCATCTTGGGTATTGTTGTGTTACACATCATGAGCCTTAGAAAAAAACATAAAGAAATGGTCTCTAAAATATACCAGGAAGGGATTTCTCCGGTTATTTATGAAGAAGATCCTATAGAAAAAGGAGAAGAACCCTTACCACAAGCTATCAACCATCCTTCAGAAATAAAAATTTCCCCTGAAGTAGAGGAAAATATTTTAGTAGGCTTACAGAACTTTGAGGAAAATCTGCATTTTAATGACAAGAATATCTCGCGTTACAATCTTTCCCATACTTTGAATATTAATACAAAATATCTTTCAGCAGTCATTAAAAAGCACAAAAATTTCAACTTCAATCAGTACATCAATCATCTTCGGATCAACTATATTGTTAATCAATTAAAAAATGAACCACAATACCGGAAATACAAAATCAATCATCTTGCTGAGATTACAGGATATTCTTCGCACAGTGCCTTCTCTCTTGAATTCAAAAAAGTAGTAGGGCTTCATCCCTCCGCTTTTATCAAAACTTTGGATGAGATCACCTGATTATTGTTCTGCTATTGTAAGATTGTTGTACCCTCCTGTGTTGTTTAAAGAGAAATTAGCCAGGTTTGAATTATTTAAATTAAACCAGATATAAGGCATCAGTCGCTGTCCCGAAGTCATATAGAATGATGCTGTACAATTACTTCCTGCATCAATATTTCCCATACTGTTGGAAGACATTGTATTCACACATTTTACAGTATTTACAATATTTGCAGGCAGCAAACCTGCTGTATTATCGTAGAGTTGCCAAATAGCTTCTATCTGAATAGGATTTAAAGGGTCTGTTGTATAATTGATTGCCAAAGGCGCCAGATCTGTTGTAAAAGTAGCCACATATACTCCATTTCTCGGTGCAGTAAAAATTCCTGTGGATGCGTTAAAGTTGGTTCCTGAATTGCTTTCAAAAATCTTTGCCCAGTCTACGAGATAATTGCTCGACCGGTTTTGAAGACCTGCAGTGACTGTCGCAGCAGAAGGAACTGCGAGCTTTACGTTATTGTTCGTTTTGGCAGCAATCACAATAACTTTATTACTTGCCGGTTGTGCTGTCAGTATAGGCAGCCATTCATTTCCATTAGAATATTCCACACCGTTATTGTAATGAAGTGCCCCTTCATCTGCCGCAGCTGCTGTCAGTGAAGAAGTACCAAATCCAATCGCACCGTTTCCTGAATTTCTCGCATCAACTTTTACCGCTGGAGTAAGCATTCCTACTCCTACCCTGCCGGCAGCTGTAATTATCATATCATTACTTTGCTGAGATGGAGTAAATGATGATCCTGTAGACGGATTATCCTTCTGCCCGTCAATGTGTAAAATACCCTGTGGATTTGGGGTATTGATTCCAACCTGCGAGAATACACAATGGAAACTTAAAAACATAAGTATAAATAAACAATTCTTTTTCATCATCTTATTTTTATAATCCGAAAATACTTAAAGAGGTAAGGGTTGCATCTGTATCTAAAGTCTTTGAACTTCCCAGCTTCTGGTTCAGGCTCACGGTAATATTGTCTCCTTGGTTTAAATTAAATATTCCTGAACAATTTCCGGCCACACGGTTTTCAATCGTATTATTTCCCGGATAACTCCCTACACATTTGAACACTTTATTCGTTGAGGAAGAAGCTGAGTTCGTTTGAATGAGCGTTTCATACCGGGAATCATTGCCAATATTTCCTGAAGCCAATGAAATGCTAAAAGAAACGACGTACACTCCTGTTTTTGAAGCTGTGAAAATTCCCGTAGATGCATTAAAACTATCGTTAACATCTGTTCTCTCTGTCCAGCCCGTGATTGCAGATGGTACTCCATCAGTAAAATTCTGTGCAGAAGAATTTTCGGCATCTACAAAATCATTGGATGTTTTATGGGCCAGAGAGATCCAGGAAGTCCCATTAGAGTAGCTAAGATCCTGCGTCCCTGAGTTATACCTCAGCGCACCGGCTTTAGCAGCAGCAGCTGTCTGCACAGTTCCTCCGATCCCCATAGCATTTAATCGCTCTCCAGATCTTAGATCCAATCTCGTTTTGGGAGTTTTCGTTCCCACTCCCATATTTCCGGAAGAGGTGATCACTACATCATCATAATAGCTGGAAAGGGTGGAAGCTGAAGTATTTTTCAGACCATCCACATGTAATATCCTCTCAGGAGTAGACATATTAATTCCTACCTGAGCACTCATCCATACACTTCCGCACATGAGCAAGGCTGGTATTAATTGTTTTTTCATATTCAAATGTGTTATTGTTCTAAAATTGAAAGATTTACAAAGCCATAGTCATTACTTGCAGAAGAAATATCTGTACGTAAACTCAAACTGCCATTATAAACAGACTGATAAATCTGTGGCTGGAAGGTATCTCCTTTATTAAGCTGGACTCCTGCAACACATGAACCTGCAACTTGTGCCTGTTTTGAGATGTTGGAAAAAGATTTTACACATTTTTTTACGGTATTGCTTCCGTTCACTACATACCTGGCCTCAGAAAAATAACCGGATACTATAGGAATTCTCACAAAATCATAAGTAAAAGAGACCAGATATACACCTGTTCGTGGAGCAGTAAAAACTCCTGTACCCGGATTAAAACTGACTGTAGAATCGGAGATTTCATTCCAGCCGGAAATACCCGTAGAAATCTGGTAAGGAATTTTAATTGCAAAGTTGGCTGCCTGAATATTCGCCACGATTACAGCTTTAGTGGGTGAAGAAATAAGATCCTGCCATACTATTCCATCAGAATACTGCATCTTCCCTCCATTTAACGGATTATATCTTATCGCCCCACTTCCTGCTACAGACGCAGTCTGGGAAGTCTCTCCCACCCCAATCGAATTGTCAGTATTACTGGCAGATCTTGTATCGATCTTTACAACTGGAGACAGAATACCTATCCCTATTTCTCCCAAAGAGGTAACTGCTACATCATTGGAGGCTTGTACAGAAGAAGGAGTTCCGGATGCCGGATTATCTTTAGCTCCGTCTATATGGAAAATGGTTTGGGGATTAGAGGTATTAATACCAACCTGTGCTGTTAAGGAATGTATAAAAAGGCATCCGGCAATGAATATCCATTTCCTCAAAATAATTAAATTTTTCATGTAATTTGTGGTTTTAAAACGAGTACTATTCTCTGCCAAAGATAGACTCAAAAACAGATCCCACACAACAGACACTTTCCGAAACAAAACATAAAACACTGAAAATGTAATAAATAAGCAACTGTTTTACAATATCAAAATACGGAATTTTAATATTTTTTGAAATGAATATTTGATTTTTTCTGAAAGTTTAAAAAAATAACGAATCCCTTTTCTCTCGATTTTCCAATATCAATGAAACCTAAAATTAGCTTCCGGCAGCGTATTCTTTTTTAAGAAAGCTTCATATTCCGGAGATAGCTGGGCACGGCCAAAAGTATTTTCACCGCTCATGCTTCCCAAACGTACTTTATCCTTTCCGAATTTCCGGTTCATGGCATCCATCGCCTTCATTACAGGAAGATGTTGATTTTGTGTATCTTCTTCAAAAAGGCTGATCTGTCTCTGATCTTCAGGAACAAAGTCATTTACCATCACCCCTGCCCTTTTATAATGAAATCCGTCTCTGTAAACGGCTTCAAAAAGCTCATTGACGACCCTTCCAATCAATATAGATGAATTGGTTGGATTGGGAAGAATTTGGGTCATAGCATTTCTGTATTCAGGAAGGTCATTTCTAAAACGATTTGTTTGTACGAAAACAGTAATCATTTTACAGCAGGTATTTTGCTTTCTCAATCTTTCTGAACAGTACATTCCAAAGGTTTCTACGCGTTCCCTAACGGATTCTTTATCGGTAAGCATTTGCATAAAGCTTCTGGTAACAGCAATTGATTTTTTAGGAGATGGAGCATCCAGTTCCAATTGACGAATTCCTCTTAATTCATGAATCATCCTTACCCCATGAATTCCCATAATTTTCCGAACCCACATTTCAGGTTTCTGAAGAAGGTCCCAAGCTTTATAAACACCATTATCATTCATTTTAGCAGCCAGCTTTCTCCCTATTCCCCAAACGTCTCCTATATTCAGCCATTTCAATGCCTTCTCTATTTTCTCAGGAGTATCCATAATATAAACTCCCTTACATTGCTCCGGAAATTCTTTCACAATTCTGTTAGCCACTTTACATAAGGTTTTACTGGGTGCAATTCCTATACTGACAGGAATATTTTCTTTCTCCTGAATTTCTGTTTTGATTTTAGAACAATACTCGTGAATGTCAATATATTTAAAGCCTGTAAGATCTAGAAAAAGCTCGTCGATACTATAAACTTCATACTCTAAAACATAAGAACGGGCTATATTAATTACCTGTTGACTTTTATAATTATAGAGTTCAAATTTTGCAGAAAAACTTTTTACATCATGTTGGTTGAAAAGTTCTTTGTATTTGAATGCAGGCGCTGCCATAGGAATTCCAAGGTCTTTTGCCTCCTTACTTCGAGACACTACACATCCATCGTTGTTAGAGAGAACCACAACGGGTTTGCCTTCAAGGGAAGGGTCCAGAGTCCTTTCACAGGAAACAAAAAAGTTATTGCAATCTACCAGCGCATACATGACGATTGTGAATTATCTACACAAAATTATTCTTTTTCAAGAATAAAATCACTTTTTTGCCATTAATTAACATCATATTTAACACATTGAAAAACAAATAAATATTATTTTTAAATACGACATATTTTGTCGCATTAACATCCTAATTTTGTTTACAAAAACATCATGTATTGAATGCGGTACAGCTGATTAAATCATTTTCAACCGTTCTTCCTCCAGGTCAAGCTGATAAAGCTGATGCCGGATAATCTCTTCATTCACAGAAACGTCTTTATTAAGCTCTGAAAGGAACTGTCTTTGGATTTCAAGCATTTCGATAAAAACAGCCTTGGATTTTTCGTTCATCCAGTCAGCATCATTGGCTTTGTTTTTTTCTTCCCAATGTCGCAACAATCGTTCTATTCCTGCATCACTATGAAGTTCGCTTTCATGTTTGTTTTTAAGAAAGTGATAAACGTGCTGTCTTAATTTTTGTTTGATTTCTTTACGGGCCAGTTCTTCTTTTTCTTCATCTATAAAGTCATCAAATATTTTTCCATATTTTATAAAATAAGGCAATGTAAGCCCTTGAACCAAAAGAGTAAGCAATATCACTACAAAAGTGATGAATAAGATAAGATTTCTGTTTGGAAAAGGGGTTCCATTTTCAAGAGTTATAGGAATGGCAAGTGCTGCCGCCAGAGATACCACTCCCCTCATTCCCGTCCATCCAAGTAAAATAGGCATCATCAGACGTCTTCTCATGGAAGATGCTCTGGGAGCGACAGAGGGGCGAAAAATAATCGTGGTAATCATTGCCGCATAGGAGCTTATAATTCTAGCTGCAATAAGAATAACAGTCACTAATACTCCATAATTAATGGCAGTCTTTAAAGCTATTCCTTCAGAACGCAGGCCGCCTACAATTTCAGGAAGCTCTAGTCCGATAATTAAGAAGACAATGCCATTCAAAATAAATACAAAGCTTTCCCATACGCTATATCCTCTTATACGACTTGTACTGTTTAAAAAGATCATTCTTTTAGCAGACATATACAGGCCTCCGCAAACAACTGCCAAAACCCCGGAGCAATGAATTTGTTCTGCTATCCAGTACATCAGATAGGGTTCAATAAGGGTCAATGCAATATCTGATGAAGCATCTGTAGGAAGTCGTTTGTGAGCTTGTACAAAAATCCAGGCCAACAATAGGCCAATTCCTGCCCCTCCGATCACCATCCATAAAAAATCCAATGAAGCCTCCTGCCATACAAATTGTCCGGTTCCTACTGTAATCAGAGCAAAACGGAATATAATCAGAGAAGATGCATCATTCAGTAAACTTTCTCCTTCCAAAACAGCTGCAGTGGTATTGGGAATTTTCACAAATTTCATAATGGCACCCGTACTTACAGCATCTGGCGGAGACACGATGCCTCCCAATAAAAATCCCAGAGCAATCGTAAATCCCGGAATAAAATAATTGGCAGCAATGGCCACTGAAAACGCGGTAAAAAATACAACCAGGAAAGCAAAGCTTCCAATGATACGCCACCATCTTTTCATTTCTTTAAAGGAAATGGACCAGGCAGCCTCAAATAATAGTGGGGGTAAAAATATAAAAAAGATAAGATCGGGATTGATCTTTACAGCAGGCAAACCAGGTATAAAACTTACAAGAAGTCCAAATACAACCAGCAAAATCGGATAAGCGATTTTTAATTTAGCAGCCCACATATTTAATAATACAATAGCGGCTATCATGGCCAACAAAAAGGGTAAAATGGTGTGCATTGATATTGTGTTTTTTTATTTTCCTTCTATTATCTTCATGATCTATCTGAAGACAACATTTCTTACAAATATACACTCAATCTGTATTTTAGCATCCATTTTTTCAATCTTATCAAAACTTAAATAGGAACTGTACAATAACACCTCAACATCACTCCTGATCCTCAGGAGGAAGTTCGAATTCCATTTATTAAACGTCCTTTTTTCCTTCCCTTTCTAGCATATGGTATTTTTATAAGTTTTAAACTTGAATTGCAGAGACAATTATTAATCAAACTCATCTTACAGTCGCCAATATTTAGCCTCAATATAAACAACAAAAGACTAAGTCTTGGGGCCATTTTTATTAAAAATAAAAAACTCAATAAAGGGAGAATAAAATATTTTTCATTCGATACACGTCAAGTTTTGTCGCTTCCGCCCTATACTTTTGCTCCATAATAAAAGAATATGGATAAAGTAACAGCAGAGAGAATTCAGGAACTTCACCCGTTTGTAAGAGATGAAGTAAAGCAAATTATTAAAGAATGTGATGCGGCCCTCACCGGCAAAGCTAAGATAAGAATTACCCAAGGATTAAGATCTTTTGAGGAGCAGGAAAAGCTTTATGCAATTGGAAGAATAACATCCGGAAAAAAGATAACCAATGCCAAAGCGGGCCAGAGTATCCACAATTATGGTCTTGCTGTAGATATCTGCCTGATGATCGACGGAAAAACGGCCAGTTGGGACACTGTAAAAGACTGGGATAATGATAAGGTTGCAGACTGGTATGAATGTGTGAAAATCTTTGCAAAACATGGCTGGGATTGGGGTGGAAACTGGAAAACTTTTAAAGATCTTCCCCACTTTGAAAAAAAGACAATTCCATCGAAGAAAGGACCTGTAAAAACCAGTTGGAGAAAGCTTTTGAAGATGTCTAGAGATCAAAAAAATTATGTTGTTTTTTAATTTTTTTTCTTTAAAATTAATTTAAATACGTCAAGTTCTGTCGCTTCCCCGCCCTACCTTTGTTTTACAAGAAAGCCACTAAAAGCAACAAGATCTGAATATGGAATTTCACTGTTTTTCTGACCCCAAAATTACTAATTCCACAAGATCATATTGCAATGTATTCTTAAAAAAATAATTAACAAAATAACATGAAAAAGACAACCATTCTTTCTTTGGACGGAGGCGGAATAAGGGGAATTATTACCTGTATTATTCTGCGTTACATAGAAGAACAGCTCCAGTATTATGATAAACCAAGTGCTAAGCTTGGGGATTATTTTGATCTGGTGGCTGGCAGCAGCACAGGAGGACTGATTGCTTCTATTATTCTATGTCCTGATGAAGTCCGTAAAGCAAAATATTCTATCCAAAAGGGATTGGAATTATATGCTGAAAAGGGCGGTGATATCTTCCAGGTTTCCTTTTGGGAAAAGCTGGTTAATCCATTTGGATTGTTGAATGAAAGAATTTCTCAGGAAGCTCTTCAAAAAAACCTGAACGACTTTTTTGGAAATTTAGAATTAAAGGAATTAATAAAACCGTGTTTAATAACAAGTTATGATATAGAGAACAGAAGAGCAAAACTTTTCAATTCCTGTGAAGCTCATCTCAGTACAGATAATTTTTATGTAAAAGATGTTTGCAGGGCAACATCCGCAGCACCTACCTATTTCAGCCCGGTACAGATCAAATCAATGTATGGGCAAATCTTCAGCCTGATTGATGGAGGTATGTTTGCGAATAATCCCGCTCTTTGTGCTTATGCAGAAGCCAGAAAAATTCCTTTTGCAGAAGTTTTAAAAAATCATCAGAAAGCTAATCATCCCGGAGTAAATGATATGATTATCATATCTATAGGAACCGGAATTGAAGCGAGGCCTTATTCATTTCATAAACTCGAAAAGGCAGGAAAAATTGGCTGGGTAAATCCCATTATTGATATTTTAATGTCTGCCAATGCAGAAACCGTAGATTATCAGCTTTCTCAAATGTTCCAGACCTTGGGGTTGAGAAACCAGAAAAACTATTACCGTTTGAATCCCTCATTGAAAAACGCTTCTCCAGCCATGGATAACGTAAGACGGTCTAATATTGAAAACCTGATACAAGCCGGACTAAGCTATATTGATGATAACAGAGAAGTCCTGAACCAGATTGTCCAAAAGCTCATCAGAAACAAAATATAAGCTTAAAAGCTTATATTGAACCTAAATAAGCTTTTAAGCTTATATTAAAATTCACACCGAATTAAAACATGTGACCTTATCAGTTTATAATATTCATCAAAAATGTAATAAAATTGAAAAGAAATTATATCACGACAAGTTTTGACGCTTGAGTCAACTATCTTTAAATAAACAAAATAACCAAGGAAACCAAAGCTAAATAAGCTTATTCCAAACTTACATTATCCCTATTATTTTTAATAATCTTCTGTTCATCAAATACTGAACAGGATATCTATTGCCCAATATTGAATATTAGTCTGCTAGCACTACTATATATTATTAACCAATTAATAACCTTAAAAATTTTTAGAATTATGGCAAATTTAGTACAAGAATTAAACAGTTTAGATTTCAGTGTTTACATCGGAGGACCTATGCAGGCAGCGATCAAGGCTCAGCATGACGCATCCATGTCGCAAGTAAATTTCATTAAAGAAGTTGGCTTTGAAGAAGGAGCTAAAAAGCTTAAATATGTAGATTTTATCTATAAAAAGTCAGTTCCCAGCACCGCTGAAAACAACGAAAGTGTGACAACATCAGAAGTAAAATTAAGTGTCCCATTACTTTGTATGCTGACCATTCCGGCTTTAAGAATTGACGAAATGACTATTGATTTTAACGCCAAGCTTAATTCTGTAGAAACTCAGAGTATTGCTAGTGAATTCCAGGGAAGTGCTTCTATCAGCGCTAAATTCTGGAAAGTTAAATTCAATGCTTCAGCTTCTTATAAGAAAACCAACTCAAGTACTTCAACTACGGAAAAAACGTATACGTTGGGCGTACATGTAAAAGCTGTAAATGACGAATTACCTGCAGGGCTTTCAAAAATTATGGATATGTTAGAAGATGCTATTGTTGCTTCCGCAGCACCGGTAACTACTACTTAATTATTTTCAGGATGGTTGCTCCGGCAGCCATCCTTTTAAAAAATCTTTATCAATTAAAAAAAACTTATCATGCCAAAATTGAATGAATATTTAGGAGGTATTGTCTCTGAAATTGCCGCAGCCAGAAAAATGACAGACTTACAGACTGTACAAATTGCAAAAGAATATGCTAAAGATGATTTATTGAAACATTTTTCCATTCCAAGAATGAAAGTGGGGACAGTAGATCTTACTATTCCTTTTGCTACAGCAGGAAGCTCCCCTATCTTGCTTTTCAAAGATTTTTCTTATGAAGAAATTACCAAAGTTGCCTCAACGGATTATAATGCTTCTGATACTAAAAATGATCAGAATTTAAGAAATTTCCTAGCCAATCAGGAGTTTAGTTATAATGATTATATAACGAAGATTAAGTCTGAAAACAAACCGACGCTCACCGATACTCAAATACAGTATTTTGAACCTATTTCAAAATATACAGTAGAATACTGTCGTTCTCTTCCCAATTTTACATGGAAGAATACAGATCCCCAGCTTTTACAGCAAAACCTTTTCAACAGGATTGTTTTGGAAGCCAGAAGAGTTATTGAAAAGATAGATAACCGGGAGATTATTGTAGAGGCAAGCAAATTAATGCAACTGGATGCCAAATGCCTGATTTTCGCTAAAATGAGTGTGAGTGAAGCAGGAATGGAATGGTCGAGATATGAGGATATCAATGGAAATATTATAGAAACGCTTATCCCTGAATAATAGAATGAAAAAGTCACAGTTTATTTTAGTTTCCCAGCTAAAGGATCAGCTGCTGGAATTTCCAGCTATTGTTTCTTCGTTGGAGAAAAAAGATCTTTTTTTTGTTGAGAAAATGCTTTCATGGCTGAAGTCTGTAGAGAATATTCTTTCTACGAACACCATTAGTGAAGTTTCGGAAATAGCCGGTTTCAGAAGTAAGATCCTGGCAGGTAAAATCAGTGATGAAAGAAGTTTTAATGCTAAAAAAAACCAGCTCAAGGTTACCGCAAATCTTCTTCACGATGCGCAAAACTGTGTGCTTAATGTGTTACTGCCTCATGAAACAAAAATGAATGAATGCAGAGATATCACCAAGCAAATCCTGGCTTTAGCAGCACAAACAACAAGCCCGCTTTATACTTCAGAAATAACATTTGAAGATTTTGTACAGAAAGTCTGGTGCCATATCCTTTCTGATAATGATTTAAAATTAGGAGGCATCAAACTCAAATCAATGCTTTCTGAAATGGACATCATTATGCTTATTGCTGATGAAATAGATATTAACGATTTTTCTTAAAAACTAAAATAACTCAAAATTCTTTTGAGTTATTTTTTTATACGTCAAGTTTTGACGCCACCCTCTATTACCTTTGAAATATAAACAAGAGCACAAAAACAATTAATAAAAAACTTTAAAAAGCCTTTGAATTCAATATTGATCTATGCTGAGCAACCTAAAGTATGTTCAAAACACAACCAACACCAAATCACAATACAAAACATGGAAACATCCAATCACAATACAGATATACTCTTCGATGAAGATCTCTACACCGTGGAATGGAGTGACATCGAAAATGCAGAGATGGATTATGAAAACTATCTCAATGACATTGAAAATTTCTTCAGACAAGATTTTGATGAAGATATCCTGGAAGAAGATCCCTTTTAAATAAAAAATATGACAAGTTCTGATGCTGTCCGTCATTACTCTCTATCATGCACCCAGCAGTCTCATTAAACATTCTCAACGCCTTTGAATCACCATTCACAAATGTTGGACAGCCAGAACGATGTCTGAAAATATAACACACCTGTGGAAATTCGGCCTACGACCAAATAAAACAAGGCCTAAGATCCTGAAGCGATCTTGTAAAGCTTCAAAATTTATTCTGAAAATAAATATTAGAATATGGAATAAGCCACAGGGTTTCTGTGGCTTATTATTTTTCAAACTTCATCACAAAAAAATAAAACACGACACGTTTTGTCGCATTAAGCCCATATATTTGTGGTACAAAATTTTACCATGAAGAAAGATTTTTATCTGACAAGATATGCCTTAATTATTAAAAGATTAGAAAGTTCTCCGGCTACCTATTCCCAGTTGGAAGACTATCTATTAAATTCTTTTGAATTCCAGGATGCCGGGATCAAAAGTTATTCTATCCGTACCTTGCAGAGAGATATTCGTGAGATTTCCGACCTTTTCAACCTTTCCATTCACAATAAGAAAAAAGGTGACAACCGGTATTATATTGAAAGCCGCCCCATCATGGAAGTGGATGAGTATAACCAAAAACTTTTGGAATCTTTCCAGGTAAGCAACGCCCTGAATCTTCACCCTGATTTTTCAAATTTCATTTTCTTTGAAAGCCGTAAACCAACTGGTATAGAGCATTTTTATGATTTGTTCTTTGCCATCCGTAACAAAAGAGTGGTTACTTTTGAACATTACAATTATAAAAATAAACTGATGACCTCCCGAAAGGTCCATCCTTTGGCTTTAAAAGAATCCAAAGACAGATGGTATCTTATTGCGATTGACACTAAGGATAAAATTTTAAAATCGTTTGGATTAGACAGAATCAATTATCTGGATGTGGCTAAAAATCAGTTCAGAGAAAAGTATAAATATAACTTCAGAGAGCATTTTAAAAATGCTTTTGGAGTGATGAACCTGGCAGAACAGAAGCCGCAGAACATTGTATTAAAATGCAGCCGCCATCAGGGAGAATACATTAGAAGCTTCCCGCTTCATCAGTCACAAAAAGAGACTAAAGAAACTCCGGAAGAGATCTATTTTGAGTTTTTCCTTCATCCTACTTATGATTTTATGCAGGAACTTTTATCCTATGGAAAAGAAGTCACCGTGCTAGAACCGAAAGGTTTAGTTGACGACATCCGCAATCATCTTCAGGAATCTTTAAATCGCTATCTTGAAAGTTAACAGATGCTGAATCAATCTCATATTTTTTAGTTATATTTACATAAATATCCCTATTGAGAACTTTATTCATTTGCATATTTTGTATGATTTCTTCATTTTGTTTATCTCAGCAAAAAGAGGAATTCCGGTTGGTAAAAAATTATTACAACCAGCATAGAGGTATGCTAAATAATGAATTCAAGAAAAAATTTGATGCAGAATCCAATGTTCTTAAAAAAGATGCGATCAAAGGAGATTTTCTTTTTTTTATGAAAAAAATGGATAGCATTGAAAACACTGCTTTAATTGGAGCACTGTTGAGGGTAAGAAATATTGAAGATCTTCAGACTTTAAAAACAACAAAAGGAATCTCTCAGGATTTTACCGATAAATCTGCGAATGTAGAAAAGATGGCAGATTATCCCGGAGGCATCAATACCCTACGACAAGAGGTTGCAGATCTTCTTTATGTAGAGGGGGTGAACTCTGATTCCAAAACAGTAAAAACAGATGTTATATTTATTGTGGAAAAAGATGGAAGCGTAAGTAACGTTCATGCTCAGGGTGATAATTTTACGTTCAACAGACAAGCTGAAATTGCCCTCTACTCTATTTCTGAAAAATTTTCTCCCGCAATGGTAAAGGGTGATCCGGCAAGATTCCGTTTCAGGATTCCTTTAACTTTAACGATGGTTGATTAAATTAGATGTTTACAGACGAATATTATATGAAAATGGCCCTACAGGAAGCAGCGGCTGCTTTGGAACAGGATGAAGTTCCTATCGGATGTGTGGTTGTTTCCAACAACCGTGTTATTGCAAAAGCACACAACCTCACTGAAACATTAAACGACGTTACTGCCCATGCAGAAATGCAGGCTATCACCTCAGCCGCTAATTTCTTAGGAGGTAAATATCTAAAGGATTGTACTCTTTATGTTACCATGGAGCCATGTGTCATGTGCTCAGGAGCTTTATCATGGTCACAGATTTCCAAAGTAGTTATTGGTGCCAGAGATGAACAGAGGGGTTTTATCAATAAACACCTTTCTCTACATCCAAAAACAGAAGTCATTACAGGGATTATGGAAAATGAGTGCTCTACCATTGTTAAAGATTTTTTTAAAAGCAAAAGATAAGTTTCTTTTTTGTCACCGCATATTGAAAAACAAGATACAAGTAATCAAATAATTACCTACATTTGATTTACATTCAAATTAAAACAATATGAAAAAGCTAACCAGAAAAGAAACAGCTAAAATCAATGGTGGAATCGCACCGGGACAATGCTTTTACACTGATCCTAACACAGGCAAGAGAAAACTTGGATGCCAATTAGGCCCCATTCCAGACTGTTGTGGAGGATGGATTTATCCAAATCCTGAATACGCATGCCAACCATGTACAGTTACTGATCTTTAAAAATGAATAAAGACAATTAAACTAATTCCATTTACCTTCAAATTAAAACAACATGAAAAAATTAGCAAGAAAAGAAACGGCCAAAATTAATGGTGGAATCCGCCCTGATCAATGTTTTTATATTGATGACAATGGGGTAAGAAAAATCGGATGCAGAACTCAACCTTTTTTTAATGAGGATAGTGGCACATGGATCTATCCATTGAAAGAATGTGATTCATGTACAGGAGATCTCTAAAAAGGCCCTTTTGAAAACCATAAAAAAATCAGAGAATATAATGTTCTCTGATTTTTGTTTTTATAAGGTCGTATCCCAATTAATCTTTGAAGATAGAATACATAGCAAGGTCAAAATATTCGTCGTCTTTTTTGGCATGTTGTTTTAAAAGAGCCTCCCGCTCCATTCCTATTTTTTCCATGATTTTTCCGGAAGCAGGATTGTGAAGGAAATGAGTAGCATAAATCTTATTAAAACCTAAGTCATTAAAGCCGAAATCTACTATAGCCTTCGCTGCTTCTGTAACATATCCTTTATTCCAGTAGGGAATTCCTACCCAATATCCAAGCTCCGCCTTATCATCATCTCTGTCATGAAGCCCGATAGCACCTATAAGTTCCTCTTTTTTATTTCTAATTCCAAAGGTAAAGCCAGTATTATCATCAAAAGCCTCTTGGGACATTTTTATCCAAAGCTGAGCATCATTTTCCGTATAAGGATAAGGAATATTAGAGGTAAGATCTGAATAAATTCTATGCTTAAGAAACTCAACAATAAAAGGGATATCCTTCTCTTCCAACTGAGAGAGAATCAGTCTTTCAGTTTCTATTTTTGGAAATTCTTTTAATTCTTTCATATTATTCATGGTTATATTGAAATAAAAGTTGAGGTATAACTCAACATTTCTGGATGATATCTACAGATCTTTTCCAAGGAAATAAAGCCCTTTCAAGGTATGCAGTCTATCCATTACATGAATCTTATCTGTTAAAGGTTTATACACATGAGAAACCCCTCCTGTAGCTACCACAAAGCAATCATCATTCACCTCATCATTAATACGATTAATAAAACCTTCTACCATCCCAAGGAAACCATATACCATTCCGCTTTGCATACAGGTTACCGTATCTAATCCTAACACAGATTTAGGTCTCTTAAGTTCAATATCTGGAAGCTGAGCAGTCTGATTGATCAGGGAGTTTAAAGAGGTTACAATCCCCGGAGCAATAATTACTCCCAATGTTTCACCTGTTTCAGCCACACAGCTTGCCGTAAGAGCCGTTCCGAAATCAATTACAATCTTTTTCCTGTTTGGGTAAAGGTTATGAGCTGCCACAAGATTGGCATAAATATCCGTTCCCATCTGCTTAGACTTCGCCTGTACTCCTGATGGCGTTGTACGATCAACAATTACCGGATTAACTCCGTGGATTTTCTTAATTCCTGAACTCATCACTTTGGTGAGCTGAGGGACTACTGATCCTATAATTACTTTCTCTATTTCTTTTGGGTCAACTTTATACGTCTGATAAAGCATCAGCATTTGCACATAAAGCTCGTCTGCTGTTCTATAAGGTTTTGTATTGATTACCCATGAAATATCACAATTATCACCATTAAAAAGGCCAAATCTGATATTGCTGTTCCCTACGTTGATTACAATTGAATTCATTTATATTTAAACAGGCTATGATTTGAAAAAAATTTGAGTTCCAAATTTATAAAAAAATAAAAGGAGTATTTGCAAATACTCCTTTTATCTCTATGTTGATCTTTTTATTTTACTTCTACAAAGTTATCCGCCATATTCACATCTGCGATTCTCTGGCTGAAATCAATTCCCAATACTGACAATTGAGATTTTGTATAAGGAATGGTAATCGTATATTCTTTTTGAGTCCAAGGCCAGTAAGGCATCGTCTTGAATTCACCATAAGCATCTTTTTCTTTCCACGTATGAGTCATATTCAATGGAATCTGATAAGTTACAATTTTCTTATCCGTAGTCATTACACTGAAATCAATTGGCATCGGAACCTGACCGTTATTGATAAGGGTAACTGTAGTAGATTTTGCATCATACTTTACCTCCTTAATTCCGTAATCGATCGTTTTGGTAGTATTGATCCAATAATTGTGGAACCATTTTAAATCCATTCCTGAAACCTTTTGAGCAATATGAAGGAAATCTCTGTCTGACGGGTGTTTCATACTCCATTGGTCATAATATTGCTTCAACGTTTCTGCGAGCTTCTGTTCGCCCATAATATATCCTAACTGTACCAGATACAACTCTCCTTTTACGTAAGAAGCATACGTGTAAGAAGTTCCATTATCATGGTGATCTCCTAACCAAACCGCAGGTTCTTCAATTCCTTTTTTAACAAAGTTTCTGTACGCGTTCAAAGTGTTGGCAAACGGATTCGGAAGCTCTTCCGGAAATAACTGATACATAGTATATCCTTCTGCATAACTGGTAAAACCTTCATCCATCCAAGGACGTACAGATTCGTTAGTCGCAAGCATTTGCTGGTACCAAGAGTGAGAACCTTCGTGAGCCATTAGTCCCATCAGTCCTTTGATATCTTTAGCCTCACCAAGAATCATGGTACACATTCCGTACTCCATTCCACCGTCACCTCCTTGAATAAAGGCATAAGTTGGATACACATATTTCCCGAAATGAGAATTCATGATCTGGAAATACTTGGTAATGTAGGGTTGTGCTTCTCCCCAAACCTTAGTTTTATCATTCTTCAGATAGACTAAATATACTTTTGGACCTTCCGGAACATTAAAGCTTTCCACAGAATAATCTCTGTCTGCACTCCATGCAAAATCAAGGATGTTTTTCGCAGTCCATTTCCAGGTTGCTTTTTTATCTTTTTCTGTTTTGATCTTTGCAGCAGCATCGTATCCTTTTACTTCTGTTGGGTTTTCAAGAATTCCTCCAGCTCCTACTACATAGTCTTTATTAATTTTAATCGTAACATCAAAATCTGAAAACGGTGCATGGAATTCTCTTCCCAGATAATCAAAAGTTGCCCAGCCATCATAATCGTATTCAGCAATCTTCGGATACCATTGTGTCATAGTCATATCCACCCCCTCTCTATTGTTTCTTCCACTTCTTCTGATCTGCTGAGGAATTACAGCATCCCAATCCATGGTAAAAGTTGTTGTAGAGTTTGGTTGAATAGGCTCCGCCAGATATACTTTCATAATGGTTTCCTGAACTTCAAATTTCAGATCCTTACCATTTTGTTTGATCCAGTGAATATTTTGAGCTCCTTCCTGATCTTTTGGAATGGAAGACAGTGTTGAGATTCCATTTTTCTGCAACCTTCCGTCACCATTTTTCCCTTGGGAAGACACTCTCTGATCCATCATGGAATTAGGCTTGAAAGCATTCCAGTACAGGTGAAAATACACCACATTCAGCTCATCCGGTGAGTTATTGGTGTATTCTAAGGTTTGTTTTCCCTGATAGGTAAATTTTTCAGCATTGACATCAATATCCATCTTGTACTTCGCAGCCTGCTGATAATAAGCTCCTTGCTGAGCATGAAATTGTGAAATGATAAACGCAAAAATGATTGCAGCCGATTTTCTCATTTAAAATTTTATTTTTTCTAAAGGTAGGTAATTAAAATAAAACCCTCAAACGTGGAGTTACAAGAGGGTTTTGTCTGTTTTAGATGATTTTCTACTGGTCTTGTTAAATGAAAAGTAAAATTATTTTTTCAATCATAGAGTATACAGATTTTCACAGATCATTAGGAGTATAATTTTGGACTTTACTCTATGTATTGTTCTTTCAACAGTTTTTTTATGAGAGTAATCTGCCCTAAATGATAATAAGCATGTTCAATCATCCCGTCTATATTTCTCTGATACGTTCCATATTTTTCATCTACAAACTTTTCATTAAGCTTTGAATCCGGCATTTTTTCTAATAATGCTATAAACTTTTCAGAATCCTCCCATAGTTTATTTAACAAGCTTCCCCATTGTTCTTGAGATTCAATAGGGGGAAGATCAAAGCTGTATTTATCCTTTATTTCCAGATCTCCTCCTTCAAAAACATGTACAAGCCCAGCTATATAATAATCAATATGAAAAGTAAGCATGGCAATGGTATTTAAAGAACCTACTTTGGTTGTCGCTTGTTCCCAGTTTATATCAGAAAGCTGATCTCTAAAATTGGTATTGGCAATCCAGAGACCATCAAGCAAAACTTCTCTGAATCTTTCGGCTAATTGTGATACTGAACTCATGATAAATATGTTTTTCTAAAGATAAGTAATTAAAATATTGATTTTTAATCTCTCGCAGATTTTGCAGATAGCGCAGATCTTTATGTATTTTAAAACAAAAAAGCCCCAGATGCATTTTACATCTGAGGCTGATATTATCATTTGAAATTACAATTATTTCTTAGCAGAAACTTCTTTCTTTCCGCTTCTTAGGATCTTTTCAAGGATTCTTAAAGTAATCAGATACGTTGGTTTTACTCCTGTAAGACCTAAACCTCCTGAAGATAAAGTACTTCCAGTCTCTAAAGGATTATCCGAAGCATAATAAGCATAGCAAACGAACAGATCCGGTGAAATATGATGTCTGATTTTAGAAGCAACCTGAATCGCTTTCTGATAGTGAGCACCTTCCATTTCAAGACCAATCGCTCTCCACGAAGTATTCATAAAGTAGGACAAGATATCCTTGTTCTGAAGCGATGTTCCTAAAACTGTGATCATAGGACCTTCAAAAGCTTTCAGTTCATCATCTTTAAAATCATCAAGCTTCAATGCATTTTCAAAAGGATAGTTATCTGCGGTACCTTCAAAAATGTGAGAAGTTGGGATCATAATATCACCTTTTTCTCCGGTAAGAATACCAGCTTTACCCATAATGGATACTGATTTTACATGCATCATGTATACTTCTCCCTTATGTTCATAAGGTTTCAGCAATTCATCCATTACTTCAAAAGCCTGTTCACCGAAAGCATAGTCAAAGACCATTACTACATCATCTCCTGAGAACTTAGTATCAGCAAATGGAGTATTTTTCAGGTTCATTTTGCTAAGGTCAATGATCTGTACATCAATATTGCTTCCACTTTTATCAGCAATATGGATCATCCCTTCATCCATGGCAAATTTTAAGACCTTGTCACGAAGTTCTTTTTTGTTAGAAATCTCTTCGTACAACTTATAATCTACCTCATTGTTATGCTTCTTTTTAAGCGCATCATTTGCATACAGCATATTTTTCACAGAGTGCATGTTCGCCGAAATAATATGCAATGGACGGTTATGAAGATTATTTTCAAATAAAACCTCCTTCACTTTATTCGCCCATTTCTCACCAAAGTAATGGTGTCCTACTCTTTCTTTTAATATTGCACTGAAATGAATTTCTCTTTCTGTAGTTCCTTTTGCATCTTCAAGACTTACTTTCGCTAAGTTATAGATGATTTTAAATAAACGGTCCGGATTATTATCATCACCAAAAGTATTGTAAGCTCTTAATGTTTCATCAAAAGATCTTCCTATTAAAGAGGAAAGGTGAATTAGTGCCACTTCTTTCTCTTTTCTGCTGAATTTCTTTTCACCTTTCACTACTTCTTCAATAATTTTGAATGCGCGTGTAGGTTTCCAGTTTTCATCCTGAATGAATGCCAGGTTACGGATTTTATCAGCTTCTATAAATAGGAATGTAAGGTGGGTAAGAATGTCATAAATTTCGGAACGGCCCAAAAGAACTTCAATATTCATCTGGTGTTCGTCTATTCTATAACAGTTTCTTCTTCTTTTCTTTGGAACAATTGGTTCGAAACTTCCTTTATCAAACCCTTCATCAGATGTAAGATGAATAAAAGCACATTCTTCAATTCCCTCCGGAAGCCTGTCCAGTACATACATTAAACCATCAAGTTCCAATTTACTTGGAACACTCATAGTTCCATAAATTTCCGGATTAATAGTTTTCAACAAGCTTCTGATACTTTCTCCTGAAACCCCTGCTGGCTTGAAAAATCCTCTATAAAATAAATGTCTCATAGAGATGTATAATCTTTCAATAGCCTCTGTTGTTTCTCTTGCTCTAGAATTTGTCATAAAATAAATTTCACACAAATATACGAAATCTTTGTCCATTTTATTTTAACTATCTTTTAATAAGTGGCTTAAATTCGCATAGGATCACGGAATGTATCATATAAAATGTATTTATATACTACCACCCTTTCCAAACCCCGATAAATATTGCATTTTAATCTTCGCAGAAACAAACACCCCTACTCGAAACACCCCAAACAATTGTTTAATTTATATAAAATTTCAAAACACCCCTTAATTTTTTAGGGTCAAATCATTTTTGTTTCATTTTTTTTGTAAATTTGCCCTATCAAAATTCACCCAAATATGTCAACCTTAAGATTCAAAGCATTAGAAACTCTTCCATTTAAGGATTTCAGAAAAGATAACACTGTCGAAATCCCTGGGAAATTGTCAGAACTATTCTGCCAAAATGTTTTCTCAGAAGAAACAATGAGAGAATATTTAACGAAAGAAGCATTCCAGTCTATTATGGATGCGGTAAAAAAAGGGACTAAAATCCAGAGACACATCGCAGATCAGGTTGCTGTAGCAATGAAAGACTGGGCAATGAGCAAAGGAGTAACACACTATACTCACTGGTTTCAGCCTTTAACGGGGACAACTGCAGAGAAACATGATTCTTTCTTCACTCCTATCGAAGGAGGTAGGGCGATCGAAAGATTCAGCGGAAACTTATTGATTCAGCAGGAACCGGATGCGTCTTCTTTCCCGAATGGAGGAATCAGAAATACTTTCGAAGCTAGAGGTTATACAGCTTGGGACCCTACTTCTCCAGCTTTCATTATGGGAACTACATTATGTATTCCTTCGATCTTCATCTCTTATACTGGAGAAACTTTAGATTATAAGGCACCTCTTTTAAGAGCTTTAAATGCTGTAGACGAAGCTGCGACCAACGTAATGCAGTATTTTGATAAAAACGTAACAAAGGTAACTCCTACTTTAGGTTGGGAGCAAGAATATTTCCTGGTTGATTCCGCGCTATACCAATCACGTCCGGATCTTGTATTAACAGGTAAGACTTTATTAGGACATTCTCCAGCAAAAGGGCAACAATTAGACGACCACTACTTCGGTTCAATCCCTACAAGGGTAATGAACTTCATGAAAGAGCTGGAAATTGAGTGTATGAAACTGGGAATTCCTGCTACAACAAGACACAACGAGGTGGCTCCAAACCAATTTGAGCTCGCCCCGATGTTTGAAGAAGTAAACGTTGCTGTAGACCACAACTCTTTGTTGATGGATATCATGGCGAGAGTAGCTCATAAGCACCACTTCCACATCTTATTCCACGAAAAACCATTCGCAGGAGTAAACGGAAGCGGAAAGCACAACAACTGGTCTTTAGCTACTGATACTGGTGAAAACCTTTTAAGTCCAGGAAAAAATCCTAAGAAAAACTTACAGTTCTTAACATTCTTCGTGAATACTATTAAAGCTGTATATGAATATGCAGATCTTTTAAGAGCAAGTATTGCTTCTGCAAGTAACGACCACAGACTGGGTGCTAACGAAGCTCCACCGGCAATTATCTCTGTATTTATCGGAAGTCAGCTATTCAGCGTTTTAGAAGAACTTGAAAAAGTTACCAACGGAAAATTATCTCCTGAAGAAAAAACAGAATTAAAATTAAATGTAGTTGGAAAAATTCCTGAAATCCTATTAGATAATACAGATAGAAACAGAACTTCTCCATTTGCCTTTACAGGAAATAAGTTTGAGATCAGAGCAGTAGGATCTTCTGCAAACTGTGCAGAATCGATGACTGTAATGAACACTATTGCTGCAAAACAATTAGGTGACTTCAAAAAAGAAGTAGATGCTTTGATTGAAACAGGACTGAAGAAGGACGAAGCTATTTTCAATGTATTAAGAGAATACATCAAGCAATGTAAAACCATTATGTTTGAAGGTGACGGATATTCTGATGATTGGGCAAAAGAAGCAGAGAAAAGAGGATTGAACAATCTGAAAACAACTCCAGAAGCTCTTAAGCAGGAAATGGATAAAAAATTCCTAGATCTTTATGAGGAAATGGGAATCTTTAATCACAGAGAGGTTGAAGCAAGAAACGAAATTAAACTAGAAAAATATTCTACTGTTATTGACATTGAAGCTAGAGTTCTAAGTGATATTGCAAGAAATCATATTATTCCTTCTGCTTTAAATTATCAAAACAGGTTAATTGAAAACGTTAAGGGTCTTAAGGAGATTTTCGGAGACAAAGAATTTAAGCCATTAGCAAAAGAACAGATGAGTCTGATCACCAGCATTTCTGAAAATGTTTCTAAAATCAAACTGGGTGTTGAAGATCTTATTAAAGCCAGAGAGGCAGCAAAAGGCATATCAAACAGCCAAAAGCAGGCAGAAGAATACTGCAACAAAGTAAAACCACTATTCGACGGAATCAGAGAGGCTTCTGATAATCTTGAAATGATGGTGGACGATGAGCTTTGGCCAATGACAAAATACAGAGAGATGTTGTTTACAAAATAACTCTGTAAAGTTCCATATTAGTTAAATTCCTCAGTTTTCTGAGGAATTTTTTTTATAATGTCTATTCCCTCAACATAATTCCCTCTTCTTCGTTAAGACTTTTGCTACTGTTAACTAAACATTGCCTCATATTCTATCCTATCCTGAAAAGCGATATATCACATAAGACTATTAACAAAATTCTCCTTAAACAACTACTATCATTGCATTTATACAGAATTTATTTTGTTTTTTTAACAGCGTTGAAAATTAGAGTTTTAAATTACAAAACGTGATTTATAGAAGAAAATCGATAGATTTTGTTAAAGAATCTTAATAAAAAAAACCGCAGTCTTACCAAAAACAGGCAATTGCGGTTTATTTTTCTTTAACATATGTAAATAATATGTTAAATAGTGTTAAAATAAGATCCTGACAATTATCATATCAGGGGTCTTTTGCTCGGAATCTCTACTTTTGTATTGCTTTTGAAAATAAATATTCCATTTTAACACGGTTAATCAAATATATATGAAGAAAAGAGTTTTGTTTTATTTAGTTGCTTTAGTTACTACAGTATCATTGCAATCGTGCGCTACCAATTATGTAGTTTCAAAACCAGCAACTTACAGTAAAGAATACAAAACAGATGCCAAACTAGCTTCTATTGATAACAAAAAAATGGAGCAGGATAAGCAGAAATTAATCGACTCTTTTCTTGCTGAAAAAGCTGCATCTATAGCAAATGCTAAAAAAGCTGTTAAAAATTCTGAGATTGCAAAAGCAATCAGACATAATAAAACCATTGATGGTATCCTTGAAGAAGCTGAAACATACCTTGGAACCCCTTACAGATATGGAGGAACTACAAGAAGAGGTATTGATTGTTCAGCTTTCGTTCTTTCTGTTTTCGGAGCTGCAGCAGGTCTTACTTTACCAAGAGTAGCAGCTTCTCAGGCTCAGGAAGGTGAAAGAATTGAAAAAGGAGACCTACAAAAAGGAGACCTAATCTTCTTTTCTCACGGAAGAAGAATTTCTCACGTAGGGATTGTAGAAAGTGTTACTGAAGAAGGTGAGATCAAATTTATCCACGCAGCAACATCTAAAGGAGTAATGGTTTCTTCACTGAATGATTCTTATTGGGGACCTAAGTTCAGATTCGCAAAAAGAGTTATCAACGCGGAGGGGGAAGCTTACAACAACCTAGCTTCTACTACGCAAGCTACACCAGCAAATTTTTAATTTTATAAATAATTGATTTAAATAATGAAGCCATCAGAAATTCTGATGGCTTTTTTATTTGTCTTATTTAAAATTAAGTTTTGGCTAAAGCCAACGGAAGATATTTTATATAAAAAAGCGAACTAAAGCCCGCTTCTATTGTGTCTAATAATTAATGTTTACAACAACCTTTCAGAACCTAGCTGTTTCTGTCTATTTCAATATCCAGGTTATACAACAGTCCATACACTTCCGAAAGCGAAAATTTAGCCTTTTTAAGCCTATTTAAACCCGAATCAATCGAATAGTTAACAGAAGTTCTCAAATCTGCTTTTTCTAGGTTAGTATTATCGAAAACAGCTCCTGACAAATCACAGTTATAAAATACCGCACTGGATAAATCACATTCTGTAAAATCCACCTCAATAAGTTTAGAATCTTTGAAAATAGATTTCTTGATCGATGTTTGGTAGAAAACAGAGCTATGAAGAGCACAACCATCAAATTTAAAAGAAAGCCCAAAGCCATTACAATCATTAAACTGTAAGCCGAGCATCTTACATTCTTTAAAAGTGACATTCCGAAAAGCTGCTGAGGTAAGCTTTGCCATGCTTAAATTACACCCTATAAAATCGCAGTCTGTAAAACTAAAACCAGACAGATTTCCATATTCAAAACTGCAATTCTTAAAAGTACAGTTTTCATACTCTCCTTTTTCCAATGGGATCTGTACAAAATCTGTATTTTCAAAATTTTGATCTAAAACAAAAGTGTCTTTCATAAAAGTAATGATTGAAGAGGTATAACAATAGAATCCACAAATGTTGCAGAACTAAAACCAGTTTAAATCTTTTAAGATAATTATACTAAGCTATTCTTATCCGAATAATTAAGTTTAAAGAAAATAAAAGTCATCATAGAGAAGGCCAGCAAAGAACTTCCACCATAACTGAAATAAGGAAGCGGAATCCCTACCGTTGGGAAAAGCCCCATAACCATCCCTAAATTGATTGAAAAGTGCATCATCAGGATCGAGGCAAAGCAATAGCCAAATACACGGTTAAAGGTAGATTTTTGTCGTTCTGCAAGGTAATAGATTCGTCCGATATATATCATGTAGCATAAAATAAGGATAGCACTTCCTAAGAAGCCCCATTCTTCTCCTACGGTACAGAAAATATAATCGGTTTCCTGCTCCGGAACGAATTTTCCTTGAGTAACAGATCCTTCACGATATCCTTTTCCTAAAAGCCCTCCGGATCCAATAGCGGTTTTGGAGTATAATAAGTTATATCCAGAAGTATCTCTAAACGCCTTTTCACCTTTATAAAGAACCTCAATTCTTTCTCTCTGGTGCTTAGGCAGTTTTTCTAAAATATAAGGAGAACCAAATGCCAGTCCACATAACAAAAGAATAGATCCCGAAATTCCTGATATAGAAATCACATCCCAGGACATTCTATGGTAATTCATCGCGATCAAAACTCCGGCAATAATTAAAATAGCAGCAGCTACATATACTGGCGGAATCGCTAGAGCTACCAAAAAAACAGCAGCAAAAACAAATCCCACACCAAAGAGCAAGCCACTTAATCCTTCTCTGTATAAAGCGATAAAAAATGCAATAAATACAAGCATAGAACCAACATCGGGAATAGCCAATACCACAACTGCAGGAATTCCAATAATCCCTAAAGCTGTCAGCAATGACTTTTTGTTCTTAAGGTTAAAATCAGGTCCTGAAACATAGTTGGCCAACATTAATGCTGTACCAATCTTTGCAAACTCTACAGGCTGCATCGTAAGACTTCCAAACTTGTACCAGTTCTTCTGGCCTAGAATTTCCTTTCCAAAAGGGAAAAGACCTATCAGTAAGAGAACGCCGCCTATATAAATAATACCTGCCATATTCTCGAAGAATTTACTTCTTCCTACAAATATAACAAGTCCTACCACTAAAGATATACAGAAGAAGATCAATTGCTTTTCTCCTAATTTCTGATCAACACTGTAAATATTGGCAATAGCAAAAATGCAAAGCATGAAATACAGTCCTAGACCTAGTTTATCTATCCCTTCTGTCCATTTCATTGCTTAACAGGTTTTTTAGGAGCGTTAGTATTCTTCTTATCGTCTTCTATTTTTTTCTGAAGCTTGGCTTTTTGCTGTTTAACAAGTTCCAGGCTATCTTTTATTCTTTTTTGTTTAATTGAATCCGGTTTAGGGTCTTTATAAAGGCCTTTACGCTTCAAGTCTGCAATCCATTGTCTTTTGTATTCCGGCATAAAACTCGAGGTAATCATTTTTTTATACAGATTTTCCCTTTTCAAATCACCGGTAATATATTTTTCTGCAATTACTGTACAAGCCGGTCCTGCCCATGTCGCTCCAAACCCTGCATGTTCCATTACTGCTACTACAACAATTTTTGGTTTATCTGCAGGAGCAATCAATACAAAAATAGAGTTATCCTTTCCTTGTGGAACCTGCGCTGTACCTGTTTTGGCTAATTGTGTAAAGTCATTGGATTTCAATCCTCTTGCCGTTCCTCTCAAAACTACGGCTTCCATACCTTTTAAAACAGGTTCAAAATGTTTTGGATCAACTAATGTTTTATGCTTAACCTTAAATCTTGGATCTGGATTTGCTTTTCCATCAATTGCTTTTACGATATGCGGTGTATAATACCATCCTTTGTTGGCAATAGCAGCTACATAATTTGCCAACTGAATAGGAGTTACCAAAACATCTCCCTGTCCCATTCCATTATAGATAGCTCCGGTTGACATTTCATCCCAATTTTGGAAATCGGTTCTCTTCGAACCACTTGCCTTCATGATGGCTTTAAACCTTTTCTCGTAAAAATCTCCGGAAGGTATTCTACCCTTTGCACCCACTGCAAAGTCATTATTTAAAAATTCTCCTACTCCAAAGCTGCTCATTATTTTCTTCCACTCATCAACACCTTTTGAAGGATTTCCCGGATACTTTTTAATAATTGCAATAAATGCGTAGGTAAAAAAGCAGTTACTGGAAACCTGAATAGAAGGAATTAGCGGATCGGCTCCACCATGCCCTTTAATTCTTTTACCTTTATAGAAAAATCCACCTCCACAAGGGAAAACCGTTTTTTCATCCATTACTCCCATTTGCATCGCTGCTAAGGCAGTCAATAATTTGAAAGTTGATCCTGGGGGATATCCTGCTTGTAAAGAACGATCAAAAGTAGGTTTATTTTCATAAAGTGTATCTTTTGACAGAGCATATAAATTTTTGGATTTATAAGGTCCTGTGAAGAGGTTCGGGTCAATATCCGGTCCAGTTGCTGCCACTAATACTTCTCCATTATTAGGATCAATAGCTACAATTGCCCCATGTTTGTTAACAAGCATTTCTTCAGCAGTTCTCTGAAGATCATAATCAATAGTCAGAGTAATATCTTTACCTGTAATTACATCCTTATCCAAAGATCCGTTTTTATAAGAACCAATGTTTCTGAGCCTGATATCTTTTTGGATGTACTTCATTCCTTTTACTCCACGAAGTTCCTTCTCATAAGACTTTTCAACCCCAGTTTTACCGATAAAATCTCCCGGTAAATAGTAGACAGAATCTTTTTTAATCTCTTTTTCATTCACTTCACTGGTATACCCTAAAAGGTTTCCTGAAGTAGAAACTTCATATTGACGCTGAGGTCTCTGTACAATATTAAATGCCGGATATTTAAAAATAATTTCCTGTACTCTCGCAATATCTTCCCTGCTAAGGTCCTTTAGAAAGGTCATAGGCGTCAGCTTAGAATAATATTTTTCTTTCTTAATAACATTGATCTTGTTGATAAAATCCGTTTTACTGATCTTCATCAGACTGCAAAAGCCTAATGTATCAAAATCCGGTTTCATTAAACCTTGGGTAAAGGAAATTTCATAAGCAGGTTGGTTTCCTACCATGATCTTTCCGTTTCGATCAAAAATAACTCCACGCTGAGGAATTACATATTCAATTTTGATGGAAGTATTGGCTGCGTTCAGCGCATAACGATCTGTGAACAATTGTAAATACGCAAGCCTCGCCACAAAAATAAGGGCGATAACAACAAGGATGGAAAAAATTTTTAAATAACGTGTGTTCAAACTTTTTGTTTGATTTTAAATATTAATGCGTAGACCACTATAAATATAAAAGAAATTACACTTGTCACCAACACATTAAATAATATTTCAAAAAATCTGCTAAACTTAAAGAACTCTATATATTGTACTAAAAGCTGATGCAGGAAAATACTTGAAAATAAAAACAGCAAAAACTGCGCCCATTGCAGGGACTGAAAAGAGAAAAAGTCTGTAGACGTATCTGTAGATGTTCTGAATATCAAGGTCCTGAAATAAGCGATCAGCGTTGTAGCAAAGGCATTGATCCCCCAAGAATAAAGGAAACCATCAATAGACAACCCTATCAAAAAGCTTAACGCAAGAAATTGAAATTTGTTTCTGAAGAAAGGATAGAACATGACGAACACAGGGTATAATACCGGAGTATACTTCCCGAAAATAGTAATCCTGTTCAGTACAAAAATCTGTAATGCAACAAGAAATATCATGATTAATATGTCCGTAAATAAAGTTCTGCTAATCATTTTCCTTTTTTATTACAGCCTGCATCGTGTCCTGAATTTTCTGCACTTCTGCTTTCTTCAGGTTCTTCACGACATACACTTTATTCAACGCACCCATTTTTTCACTCAGCTCTACTGAGATATCCCAGAAACCGGTTTTATTATCTACTGAATATCCGGCAATAGTTCCAATAGTTACCCCTTTTGGAAAAATTGCAGATTTCCCGTCTGTAACAACGGTATCTCCAACTTTTAAAGCAACATATTTCGGAATATCTGCAAGGTGCATCACCCTGGAGTTATCTCCGTTCCATGTTAATGTTCCAAAATATCCGGAATTTTTCAGAGCGGCATTAATTCTGATTCTGTTTACACTTAATACAGATTGAACCAATGCATAACTGTCTGTAGAATTGATAACAATCCCCGCGATACCTCTAGGTGCCATTACCCCCATCTGTGGAAAGACACCATCTCTTCGGCCTCGATTGATTGTAAAATAGTTATTTCTTCTGTTGATGCTGTTGAAAACAATTTCACCATCAACAAAAGTATAGATCTGACCGCCTCCGATGGTATCATGTACTCTTTTGAAAACAGGATTTTTTGTTCCGTCTTTTCCATACAATTCTGCCATAAGGGCTTTATTCTGAACCACAAGATCTTCATTGATCTGTTTTAGCTTCAGATAAGAAACTCCCTCATCAATATACCCGGAAATCCATGAATTTAATGCAGCTGTTTGGCCTGCAATCCAGGATCTCTGCATGGCATTTCTAGAGAATATCAGAACCAGAGCAATAATTTGCAGGAATATAAAGAAGACAAAAAGTGTGTTCTTCGAAAATAATCTCAGCAAAAATCCCATTCAGATATACAGTCGTAAAAAGTTAAAATTATTTAATTAAGAAATTGAATTTATCCATATTCTTAAGAGCAATACCGGTTCCACGAACTACAGCTCTCAACGGATCTTCTGCTACAAATACAGGAAGACCTGTCTTTTTGTGGATTCTGTCCGCAAGGCCTCTTAACAATGCACCTCCTCCAGCAAGATAAATACCTGTTTTATAAATATCAGCAGCCAATTCCGGTGGAGTAAGGGAAAGCGTTTCCATTACGGCATCTTCGATTCTGATGATAGATTTGTCTAATGCACGGGCAATTTCTTTATACCCAACCATAATTTCTTTTGGTTTACCTGTAATAAGGTCTCTACCTTGTACCGGAATATCTTCAATGTCTACATCAAGATCTTCCACTGCGGAACCTACTTCAATTTTAATTCTTTCAGCAGTTCTTTCTCCAATATAAAGGTTATGGTGAGTTCTTAAGTAATATGCAATATCGTTGGTAAATACATCTCCTGCAATTTTCACAGATTTATCACATACGATACCTCCTAAAGCTACAACAGCAATCTCCGTAGTACCTCCACCTATATCGATGATCATATTCCCTTCAGGCTTCTGTACGTCAATCCCAACTCCTATAGCAGCAGCCATTGGTTCATAGATCAATCTTACTTCTTTTGCGTTTACTTTCTGAGCAGAGTCTCTTACCGCTCTCTTTTCAACTTCAGTAATACCAGAAGGAATACAGATTACAATTCTTAATGCAGGCTGTATGAATTTACCTTTGATTCCAGGAATTTTCTTAATAAATTCCTTAATCATATGTTCAGAAGCGTGGAAATCTGCAATAACGCCATCTTTCAATGGACGGATTGTTTTGATATCCTCGTGAGTTTTACCTTGCATATGTTTCGCCTGTTCACCTACAGCAATGGGTTTACCCGAAGAACGTTCAATTGCAACAATTGACGGTTGATCTATAACAATTTTATTATTATGGATGATAAGGGTATTGGCTGTTCCCAGGTCTATCGCAATTTCTTGCGTAAACATATCAAATAAACTCATATTTTTCTTCTGATTTTAAGTTTACAAAGATATAAATTTAACCCTACTAAAGAAATTTCAATGCAACATAATTTGGTTAAAATTTTATTAAAATTTATAATTCTTTATTAACTTTCTGTTTAGATAATTACAGAGTTTGATTTCAACCAAAATTAATGGGACATCAAAAGGGTAAAAAAGACTAAGAAAAGATCAAAGCAAATAGAAAAATTGCCTAATTAGCTTTCTTGATCTTTTTTTGACTTAACTCTATAGTTTTTTACGATAATTATCATATACACTATCAGAGGATGATTAATTAAAAAAAGCGTAAATTTGCCGTTGCTTATGTTACAGTATTCCAACATCCATCGAACATCGAATTTTGCCGTGCTTTCTATAAGCTACGAAAAGGCTGATGTAGAAACGAGAGGAAAGTTTGCATTCTTTGATGAAAACATCAAAAACTTTGTTTCCCGCGTCCATCAGGAAGATCTTGGGGATGCATTTGTAGTTTCCACATGTAACAGGACAGAGATCTATACCACTTCTTCCAATTATCTTTTAGTAGCAGAAGAATATTGCAAAACCATTGGAGTAAACATTACAGATTTTCTTCAGTTTGCTAATATTTTAACTAAAGAAGAGGCTTTAATACACCTTTTCAGGGTCGCTGCGGGACTTGAAAGTCAGATCATTGGAGATTTTGAGATTATAGGTCAAATCAAAAAAGCATATAGCCGTTTTAAAAAGGAAAGGCAGAATTCTAATCCATACCTGGAAAGAGCAATTAATGCTGCTATTCAGATTTCCAAAAGGATAAAGAATGAAACCGGAATTTCCAACGGAGCCGCTTCTGTTTCTTATGCAGCAGTTCATTATATTCTGAATAGCCAAAAGAAAATTACTGAAAAGAACATTCTTCTTCTTGGAGTAGGTGAGATTGGACAGAATACGGTTGAAAATCTGGTAAAACATGTTTATCAGCCCAAAATTAAAATTGCAAACAGAACTCAGGAGAAAGCTGAAAAAATTTCTCAAAAATATAATATTCCTCACGTTGATTATTCTGATTTTGACAAGGAATTAAAAGAAACAGATATTCTTATCGTGGCTACAGGAGCCAAACACCCAATTATCAACCAATCTCATTTCCCGAATGGAAAAGAAACATTGGTGATAGACCTTTCCATTCCTCATAACGTTGAAAAGAATGTTACGGAAAATAAAAATGTAACTTTAATTGATGTTGATGAACTTTCAAAACAGATCCAGGAAACGATTCAGCAAAGGGAAAAAGAAATTCCTAAAGCCGAAAAGATCATTAAGGAGCTGATGAAAGACTTTATTGAGTGGGAGAAAAAAAGAAAACTAGCACCAAACATTCACCATTTCAAAGCCGTTTTAAAGAATATGGAACGCAATGAAATGCATAATTTTTACAAGAAAAATAAATATATAGACATCACGGATATGGAACTTTCTGATAAAATGATCCAGAAGATCACCAACCGTTTTGCAAAATATATCATCGATAATCCTTTAAAAGCCGAAGAAATTAGTAAATTAATGCACGAAATATTAGTTGAACAACCAAACAACGAATTCAATGAAAAGCATTAGAATCGGAACAAGAAATTCCGCACTTGCACTTTGGCAGGCTAGAGAGGTTGCGAGGCACCTTCAGAACAACAACTATTTAACGGAGATTGTTCCTATCGTTTCTTCTGGCGATAAGAACCTTAATCAACCTTTATATTCATTAGGAATCACCGGGGTTTTTACAAGAGACCTTGATATAGCCTTATTGAATGATGAAATAGATATTGCAGTTCATTCTTTAAAAGATGTCCCTACCCTGTTGCCTCAGAATATTGAGATGATTGCCTATTTGGAAAGAGATTTCCCACAAGACATTTTGATCAGAAAAGAATCAGCTAAAAACAAAGAACTTCATGAACTAAAGCTTGCAACAAGCAGTTTGAGGAGAAGAGCTTTCTGGTTAAGACATTTCCCGAATACTGAGTTTTCTGATATCCGTGGAAATATTCAGACGCGTCTTCAAAAGCTTGAAGATGGCAATTTTGACGCTACCATTTTATCTTTGGCAGGCATCAAAAGAATGAAAATGGAAATTGATTATGAAATGCTTCCAGTAATGATTCCTGCCCCATCTCAGGGCGTTATTGCGGTTGCAGGACATTCCGATAAACCGGAGATCAATGAAATCCTGAAGCAGATCAACCACAAGCCCACTCAGATCTGTGTAGAAATCGAAAGAAACTTCCTAAGTACTTTAGAAGGCGGATGTACAGCCCCTATTGGAGCTTTTGCAGAAATCATTGAGGATCAGATCCGCTTTACAGCAGCCCTTTGCTCACTGGATGGTAAAAACTGCATTGCTATTGATGAGAACTTCGAGTACAACCCGGAAGAAAATTTTGGAGAAAGATTCGCCAAGGTAGTACTGGAAAACGGAGGAAAAGAATTGATGACAGAAATCAAAAGCCAGATCTAGATTATTTAATTCAATTTAGATCTCTAATTTTTTAACTCTTTTCATTTTCTAATCCAACAGACATGAAAATCTTATTTACCAAAAATATAGACCAAGCTATTATATCCAAAGAATTAGGAGAGGATATCCTGGTTGATTGTGTTGAGGTAATTAAGACCAAGCCTATTCTCATCAGTCCGTTTGAACTGAAAAATTACTCTTTGATCTTCACCAGTGTGAATGGTGTAGCCTCGTTTTTTAAAAATAGATTTAAGCCTAATGAAAATTTCACGGCTAAAAACTACAACAAAATCTACTGCGTGGGTGAAAAGACAAAAAGAGCATTAAGAAAGCACGGCTTTGGAACATTTAAGGTCTTAAAGAATGCAGATGCGCTTTCCAGATTCATTATCGGAAACTGCCAGCATGAACAGTTCCTTCATTTCTGTGGTAATCTCGCCATTAATGTACTGGACAAAGAACTTCCTTTGCAAAACATTAAATATAAAAAGATCACAATATACAACACTGAGGAAATCAATCCTTTAATTCCTGAAAAATATCATGCCGCAGTATTTTTTAGTCCCAGCGGAGTTCGTAGTTTTGCAAAGCAAAATTCTCTGAAAGATATGAAGCTGTTTTCGATTGGAGAAACTACATCAGGAGAATTAAGAAATTACACTCACGAAAATATTTTCACGTCCGAAGAGAACACTCTGAGCTCTATTTTTGAGCTGATAAGACTGGAAATTGTGACCAAACTTTAGAATATCTGTTACCGGATTAAACGGTGATATTAGTTTAAATAGATTATGATAAAAAACGACCTATATTTAAAAGCACTTCGCGGAGAAACCGTTGAAAGACCTCCTGTCTGGATGATGAGGCAGGCTGGAAGATATCTGCCGGAATTCATTGCTTTAAGAGACAAATATGATTTCTTTACAAGATGTCAGACCCCTGAGCTTGCTGCTGAGATCACTTTACAGCCTATCCGCAGATTTCCTTTAGACGCAGCGATCCTGTTTTCTGATATTTTGGTAGTTCCACAGGCTATGGGAATTGATTTCAAAATGAAAGAATCTGTTGGCCCTTGGTTAGATACTCCTATCAGAACAATGGAACAGGTTCAAAACATTGAAACTCCGGATGTGAATGATACGTTAGGCTACGTTTTTGACGCTATTGAATTAACCCTTCAAAAACTAGACAATGAAGTTCCATTGATCGGTTTTGCCGGATCTCCATGGACAATTCTTTGCTACTGTGTAGAAGGAAAAGGAAGCAAAGCTTTTGATATTGCAAAATCTTTCTGTTTTCAACAGCCTGAAGCAGCTCATTTATTACTTCAAAAGATCACCGATACTACGATTGCTTATTTAAAAAGAAAAGTAGAAAAAGGTGTTTCTGCTGTACAAATTTTTGATTCATGGGGAGGAATGCTTTCTCCAATGGATTATCAGGAGTTCTCTTGGCAATATATCAACCAGATCGTTGAGGCATTAAGCCCACTTACCCATGTAGTCGTATTCGGAAAAGGATGCTGGTTCGCGTTGGAAGACATGACTATGTCTAAAGCTTCGGCTCTTGGTGTTGACTGGACCATTAAGCCAGAATTCGCAAGAACTTTGACAAACCACACCATGACTTTACAAGGGAACTTTGATCCAGCAAGATTACACTCTACCCCTGAAACCATCAAAAAGATGGTAAATGAAATGATTAACCGATTCGGAAAAGACAGGTATATTGCTAATCTTGGACATGGTATTCTTCCAAACGTTCCTGTTGAAAATGCTGAAGCATTCATCAGAGCTGTGGTTGACTGGAAACCAAATTCAGAATTTTAATACAACATGAATATAACATTCTAAATAATAAGCCTCATAAGTTTCAAACTTATGAGGTTTTTATATCAAAAAAAAAATAACCTATGGAAAACGAAAAAAATCCCGGATTTGAGGATTTCATGAACTTTGTGAATCAAACCCGTGAAGAGAAAAAACAGAAAATCAATGTTGAATTATATGACAAAATTTCTTTATGTGTAGATCAAGTCATTGAATACAAGAAAAATAGCGATATAGGCCTTTTTATTGAATCATTTAAGAAGCTTAAAGAAATTACTTTGGAATGCGATAATATAGATGAGATCACTGATATCTTACTGTACGAAAGAATTTATGCCGCTCATTCAAAGGAATACAGCGAATTTTTTTCAGACATCACAATCCCTCAAATGTATGGAAAAAGCAAAAAAGAAAATTTTCAATATATTGAAAATGCCCTATTTGATCAGGATGGTGGTAAAAAGGAGCAAGCTTTGGTTATCTACATCAAAATAGCAAAAGAACATGGCGAACATCAGCTAAAGATTCTGAATTTTATCGAAAGAAACTATCAACGCTTTTCTCAAAATCAAAAAGTCCTTTTCTGCATGCTGACTGATGAAATATTAAATCACAGCCCACATGCTAAGAGAATCAAAAAATTAATGAATGTAAAAGAATACTCATTAACTTATGGAGATAATGATACTCCTGAAAACGTTCAAAATCATGATTCCCAGGATAAAAAATGGTGGGAATTCTGGAAATAAAATATAAAAAAACCTCTGAACAATCAGAGGTTAATTTTATTAAGACAACATTCGTTGTGCTTTTTTCACTCCTTCTACCAAAAGATCAATCTCTTCAAAAGTATTATAAACAGCAAAACTGGCTCTTACTGTTCCGGCAATATTAAAGAATTCCATAATAGGCTGCGTACAGTGATGTCCTGTTCTTACAGCAATACCCATTTTGTCAAGGATCATCCCTACATCGGAGGAAATCCCTACTCCTTCCAGATTAAAGGAAACAACTCCTACCCTCTTTGCTTTTTCACCATATACTTTCAGCCCTTCAATTTCTAAAAGATGTCTTTGAGCATATTCCAACAAAGCATTTTCATGGTTCTGAATATTCTCGCGCCCCACTCCATTCATAAAATCAACCGCTGCACCTAATGCAATATTCCCTCCAACGTTTGGTGTTCCTGCTTCATATTTAAATGGAAGTCCTGCATAGGTTGTCCCATCAAAAGAACATGTTGCAATCATCTCTCCACCTCCATGGAATGGTGGTAAAGCTTCCAGTATCTCTCGTTTACCATATAAGATCCCTGTTCCCATCGGAGCATACATTTTATGTCCTGAGAAAACAAAGAAATCACAATCCATCTTCTGAACATCAATATTGAAGTGAGGAGCAGACTGTGCCCCATCAATAACAACATAAGCATCCGTATTCTTTCTTGTTTTTGCAATAATTTCTTCAATAGGATTTACAATTCCCAATGCATTAGAAACCTGATTCACAGAAACCACTTTCGTTTTTTCACTTAAAAATTCATCAAAATAATCTAACTGAAGAATTCCATTTTCGTCAATAGGAATCACTCGAAGTTTCGCTCCGGTTCTTTCACAAAGCAATTGCCATGGAACAATATTGGAGTGATGTTCCAGATAGGAAATAATAATCTCATCGTCTTTTTTAAGTTTTTGAGTTAAAATATAAGAGATAAGGTTCAATCCTTCTGTTGTTCCTTTGGTGAAAATAACTTCAAAATCATGTTCTGCATTAATGAACTTTTGGATCTTTCTTCTTGAAAGTTCCATTTCTTCTGTTGCAAGTTGACTTAATGTATGAATTCCTCTGTGAACATTCGCATTAAGTTCTGTATAATATGCGTGACAGACTTCTAAAACCGAATTTGGCTTTTGAGATGTAGCAGCATTATCCAGATAAACCAGCGGCTTACCATTCACTTCTCTGTCTAATATAGAAAACTGGCTTCTTATTTCCTGAATGTCAAACATTTATTTATTTTTTAAATTAAAGCGTTCTTATTTAGAACACTTCAAATTTACGGCTTTTTTTTCGAAAGAAAGTATGGGATGAAGAAGTGATACTTGTCAGTTGATAGAAATATTCAATGGGAGATCGCTAAGAAAACCGATAAGAGATAAGAGAAAAAGACAAAGAGTAAAATTGCAATTTTACTCTTTTACCCAAAATAAAAAACCCGTCAAAAAATGACGGGTCTTATATGGTTTAAATAAGCAATTCTTATTCTGCAGATTTTTCTTCTGTTGTTGGAACATCAGGAGATTGAGTAGCAACTTCTTCTGCTTCTTCTTCATCCTCATCATCCATTGCTGCTGCACCACCTTTCATTGCATTTCTAGACATCTTAACAGCAACTACTACTGCATTGTCTGGGTGTACGAAAGAATATCCTTCAGTTTTGATACCACCGATGTAAAGTTTGTTACCGATTTTTAATGGAGTAACATCTACAACGATTTCGTCAGGTAAATTAGCAGGAATAGCTTTTACTTTTAGCTTTCTGAAAGACTGACGTAAAACACCACCAGCTACAACACCTTTTGAACGTCCTGTAATTCTTACCGGAACTTCCATAACAACTGGCTTATCGTCAGATAATTGATAGAAGTCAATGTGAAGAATTTTGTCAGTAATTGGGTGGAACTGAATATCTTGAAGAACTGCTGGAATTGTTTTTCCGTCAACTTCAATAGATACCGTGTGTGCTTCAGGAGTGTATACTAAACCTTTGAAAGCTCTCTCTTCAGCAGAGAAGTTTAAAGGGGTCTCACCTCCATAAACAACACAAGGAACTAATTCAGCATCACGTAAAGCTTTTGTAGACTTTTTGCCCACGCTTTCTCTTTTTGTACCTTGAATTGTAATAGATTTCATTTATAAAAAATTTAAAAAATTGTTCTTATTTAATTCGCAAACTACTTAAAATCAATTAAATAACAAACTTACTGCTAATTGATTTGTGCTCATGAACCATGGTCATAACGTCCGCAAATAATGGGGCGCAAGATAGCACTTTTATTTTAGATGACAAATTATTTTTGACAGGAATTGAGTCAGTTACAATAACTTCCAAAAGTTTTGAGTTCTCAATATTCTCGTAAGCCTTTCCTGAAAGTACTCCGTGAGTAGCCATAGCTCTTACCGTTTTTGCACCTTTCTCAATCAAAATATCCGCCGCTTTACAAAGTGTTCCTGCAGTATCAATCATATCATCAATAAGAATTACATTCTTACCGGTAACATCTCCAATTAGGAACATCTCTTCCACAACGTTTGCTTTCTTTCTTTCCTTATAAGCAATTACTACTTCTGCCCCTAAGTGACCTGCATAGTTTTTTGCTCTTTTTGCACCACCCATATCCGGAGAAGCAATCGTAAGATTGTCAAGGTGTAAAGATTTGATGTAATCAACGAAGATGGAAGAAGCATAAAGGTGATCTACCGGAATTTCGAAGAACCCTTGAATCTGATCTGCATGAAGATCCATTGTCATTACTCTTGTTGCTCCCGCTGCTGTAAGAAGGTTAGCAACTAACTTAGCACCGATCGGCGCTCTTGGTTTGTCTTTTCTGTCCTGTCTAGCAAGCCCGAAGTAAGGAATTACGACGGTAATGCTCTTTGCAGAAGCTCTTTTCGCTGCATCAATCATTAGAAGAAGTTCTAAAAGATTGTCTGCAGGCGGGAATGTAGATCCGATTAGGAAAACCCTTCCTCCTCTTACAGATTCATCCAAAACTGGTTCAAATTCCCCGTCACTGAACTCCTGAAAGTTGATTTTTCCTAATTCTTTCCCATAACTCTGGGCAATTTTCTCTGCCAAGTCCCTGCTGGTTCTTGTACAAAATAGATAACTTAACTGATCGGCCATTTTTACTTTTTAAAAGATTTTGCAAATTTAAAAAAAAACCACAAGATTTACTCCTGTGGTTTTTAAGTTTTTATTTAATCAATAATTATGGTAGTGTAACTCCTGAGTAATTATTAGGGTTTACAAGGGGTAACGATGAGTTATAAGTTGCGTTAATTGCCGTAATAAATTCATTGGCAATAACACCATATCCTCTACCCGTTAAATGCACTCCATCCAATGAGAATGCACCTCCGGATACAAATTTAGCTGTATATTTTACTCCATCCCAAGAAATACCAGAATCTGCAGCTAATTGCTTAAGTTTAGCATTTGCATCTACAAAAGCATAACCTTTTGCAGTGGCTGCAGCCTTAATGGTTACGTTATAAGCATCAATAGCATCATTGATCTCCTTAATCTCAGATGGAATCAGAATATATTTGTCCGCAAACGGATAAGCAACTCCTCTAGCTCCAAGCGACGCAGGAATTCCCGCAGGAAGTGTTTCAGATGTACCGATTGCTGCCTTCGTTGTTAAAGGAACAAGATCTCCTGATTTTGCTTGTCTTGCCTGTCCATAAGTAGCTCCAAGATAAGGAGCAAGCATCACTAAAGTTGGATTTCCAGAAGCCGCAGCCGCAGCTGTGATCTGCACTCCTAAATTGGCAATACTTTCGTCCTTAATCAATAGTGGATTTGCAGCTGTTTTAGAAAGAGGTTTAATTCTGTCTCCAGCTCCTAATGCAGTTAAAATCTGGCTTAATGGACCGTATACGTTTTTATTTAAATCATCGATTGCAGCTTCTCCAGCAGCAACATTTCCTTTTCCTAAAACGGCAGCCGTCAAAGGATTTGTTGGTATTGTTGTCAAAGAAGGAATAGAAGTTACATTTGGGATATTAGCAATAACTCCTTTTGCTTTTGTTGCTTCAATTTTAGAAATCAACAAGTCATAATATTGCTTAAACTGTGCAGGAGGTGTCAAAGTCTCAACAGAACTATCCGCACCTGCCAAGGCATATAACAAAGCATCATTATTTCCTATCCATAATGAAAAGAATGTAGGACTTTGGCTAGCAAAATCATCAATTACAGATGCATTAGGCGATGAAGCAAATCTCACAAAGTAAGGGTTTGCAGTTTTGGTTGCTATTCCTGCAATATCTCCATATTTCGGAGCAAGCAAATGAGCTACCTTTGCCCCTGGAACTCCCATATTATTAAAAGGGCCCTTAAGAACCGTATTAACCAAGTTCGTAGCTTTATTATCGTTGACATTTCCTATATCAGGAGCTCCATCAACAAAACTTTTTATATAAAGCTTTGTATCTTGAATCTGAGGGGTAACACCCGGAGCAACAGCAAGAAGCAACCCGCCATTATTATCTCCCATTAAAGGCTGCTTAAATTCTCCTCCACCTACAAGTTTCATTTGCTGAGCAATCATAGATGGATAAGATTCATTCTGCCCATCTATATAAAGAGCACCATCTCTATATCCGGAAGTCAGTGAATTTCCTAAAGCAACATACTTTGAGAAATCAGCACTTCCCTTTGATACTTGTATATCTTTTACATCGGTATCAAAATCAGTTTTACAGCTTGTTACAGTAAAAAGAAGCGCAGAAACTGCTACTGTCGATATTATAATTTTTTTCATAGTCTTTTAAGTTAAAAAGGATTATAAGATAAGCCTAGACCAAAATAGAACGCTTTTGCTTTCGCTTGTCCGTAGAATCCAAGATTAGCATTGTTTACATTTCTATATTGAGGCATTGCATATCCTCCTGCAATATCAACCCCAAACTGCTTCAGTTTAAACCCTACCCCACCTGTAATTACATAAGTATTAAATGAAGGTGTTTCCGGTATAAAGTTTTCATTCGTATAAGGAGATTCATCATAATATGCTCCTAAACGTCCGTAAATCATATTAGAGAATGCATATTGAGTTCCCAATCTAAAGGTCTTGGAATTTCTAAAATTCTTAGGGCTCACAAGAACAGTAGGATCTGCCTGATTTCCAATAGGTGCATTCGCAAAATCTAAGACTAACTTACTATATCTTTCCCAGCCGTGATAGTTAAAATCCGCAGAGACTAACCATTTTGGAGTAACTTTATAAGTTAAACCAATAGTATACTCTTCAACCAACGGAAGCGTTGCTGTAAATGCATCTTGGCCTGCAGCATTTAATTTTAGCAAGGAATAAGGAGTCTGAGACGGGAATTTGAATGTAGCAGTTCCGTTTTTAGCTTTCATATCGATTGCTGAACGGTAAGCAATACTCACATCTAATTTCGGATCAGGTCTGAAATAGAAACCAAACCCATATCCGTGGCCACTTGCTTTGTCGTCATTGATATTCACCTGTCCGTTAAACTGTGTTACGGCCTTATCCCAATCTACCTTTCCTCTTGCATAGATATAGCTTGCTCCAAAAGCCAACCAAGGGGCTAACTTTACAGAAACCATTGGCTGAAAATAATAACTCTTCAGTTCCAATCTCTGCACCATTTCCTTACCTTCCCAAGTATCCGGCCATTGAACCGTACTTCCGAAAGGTGTGGAGAAACTGAACCCTACAGATAGTTTTTCTATTGGTTTATAAGTAATCGCTGCATAAATTGGCGTTCCCAGAGGGTTATCCGTTTCTGTACTTTGTAAAGTATTTAAGTTCTGAAAAGTAACTTTATTACTTGCACCAAATCCTCCAGCCACTACACTCAGCTTGGAAGGAATAAATGACATACCTGCCGGGTTGAAGAATGTCACACTTGCATCTTCAGCATGAGCACTAGTATGCGCCATTGCCAATTGCTTTACCCCCTGCAAAGAAACTCTGAAGCCTCCCGCATAAGATAAAACGCCCGCCAATAAAGCAGTTGATACTAATATTTTTTTCATAGACTATTATTATATAACCCAAATATAAAATTATTTTGAATACACCTGTTAATATTTCCCAACATTTTAAACAATATACAAAAAGAAAACTATGTTTAAAATAGCATTCTAGACATAATAAGACGCAAAACAATAATTAACAAACAATTATAAAAACAAATAAAAGACCTTATTACAATCGTTTAATATTAAACAAATGTTTAACAAAAGGAGACTTTATCCATCATATAAGCCAAGATTAAAATAAATCTGAAAAAATGTTAAAATTTTCTAATAGAACTTTTTTCAACAAATCTAAATTTTAAAATTCATTTTTAAGAGCTCACAAAACCTCTTAAACTCGGTTTCTTCACCACTCACAAATTGTATCCATATCAAAATATAAAAATGTTTTACCCGGAATTCAGGTTATTTGAGTATTTTAGAATTGCATAAAGATAAAAATACATAAATTTGCAAGATTATAAATAATAGAAATATGAGTTGTGGATGCAAAACATCCGGCGATTCTGCACATTCTTGTGGTCCTAAAAAAACCGCAAATGGCTGTGAAAATGTAAATACCTGCGGGAATAGTTATAAATTAAGTGTTTTTGACTGGCTTTCTAACATCAACAATCCGGCACCAAACAGGTGTGATTTTGTAGAAGTTAGATTTAAAAATGACAGAAAATCGTTTTATAAAAATGTAAATAATATTCCTTTACATATTGGTAGCGTAATTACAGTAGAATCTAGTCCGGGACACGATGTAGGCGTAGTAAGCCTTACGGGAGAATTAGTAAAGATTCAGATGAAAAAGAAAAAGTTTTCTGAAGAATCCGCACTTAAAATATACAGACAGGCCAACCAAAAAGACCTTGAGGTATGGCAGGAAGCGAGAAAGAAAGAGGAAGGAGTAAAGCTTGAAGCTAGAAAAATTGCTCAAAGATTAGGTCTTGAAATGAAAGTAACTGATGTTGAATATCAGGGAGACTCTTCAAAAATAACGTTCTATTATACAGCTGATAACCGTATTGACTTCAGACAGCTGATTAAAGATTACGCTGGAGCTTTCAGAACCAAGATTGATATGAAACAAATCGGGTTCAGACAGGAAGCGGCTAAAGTAGGAGGAATAGGATCTTGCGGACGGGAACTTTGTTGTTCAACATGGCTAACAGACTTCAGATCTGTAAATACGAACGTAGCAAGATATCAACAGTTAAGTATCAACCCTCAAAAACTTGCAGGACAGTGCGGCAAGCTTAAATGCTGTCTTAACTACGAGCTTGACAGTTATTTAGATGCATTAAGTAACTTCCCTTCTTCATCTACCATGCTGGATACAGAAAAAGGAAGAGCATTTTGTATTAAAATAGACGTTTTCAAAAAGAAAATGTGGTTTGCTTATGTAGATCATTCCATGGCGTGGTATGATTTTGACATTGACCTTGTTAAAAAACTGATTTCAAAAAACAAAAGAGGTGAAAAAACACTTCCTTTAGAAGACTTGAAGCAACCTGAAACTACCATCCAAACCATTGACCTGATTCAGGAAAACAGTGTGGACCGTTTTGAAAAGAAAAACAGAGGTAACAGAAACAGGAACAATCAGAATAAGCAAAACGGCAATCAAAATCAGGGGCAAGCACAAGCTCAGGGACAAAAGAAAAGCAGGACAGAAAGATCTGAAAGACCTAATAGACCTGAGAAATCTGAAAATCCTAATGTAAATGCAGGAAACCAGCCGAAACAACCCAAGCCACAACAGCAACAAAAAGCACCAGTGGAAAAGGAAAATGTAAAAGCTGAAGCCAATCCTGATGCAGATAAAGCTCAACAAGGCAATCCAAACAAGAAAAAATTTAAAAAGAAATATCCTCCAAAAAAAGATAAAAATGCGTAAAATTTTAGGATTATTCACCTTTATCCTTTTCTTTAGCTGTACTTCTTCTTCGGGAGAAAATATTATTATGAATTCCATTGATAACAAATGGAATAAGAAAAGTGAGCAAAAATTTAATCTTGAAATTTCAGATCCGCAGAATCCTAAAAATATTATATTTGTCGTAAGAAATAACAGCAATTATCCTTACAGTAATATAAGATTTATTGTGAATTTTACCAACCTGCAGAACAAGAAAAAGGAGACCGATACCCTAAATTATGTTTTGGCAAAACCAAACGGCGAATGGCTTGGTACAGGCTTTGGAGACACAAAGGAAACCTTGTTTCAGTATAAAGTGAATTACAAATTTCCAGCGAAAGGAAAATACGAAATCGGCCTATCCCAGGCAATGAGAAACGACAACCTTCCTGGAATTGAGGATATTGGAATAAAAATAGAAACGGCTAAACCGTAACCATAAATGGAAGTAAACAATAAAAATGCAGGAAATAAGGGGAAAACATTTCCTCTACCTCCTAAAAAAAAGAACACCTCTTGGAAAAAATGGGTCTCATTTATTTGGATTGGACTCATTGTGGTAGTTTTAGGGGTTTCAGGGCTTTTCTTTGCGGTTTCCCAAGGATTCCTTGGAGAGATGCCGGATGTAAAGGAACTTGAAAACCCGGATATCTTCGTCGCTTCTGAAATCATATCTTCAGATGGGGTCACACTGGGTAAGTTTGAGAAAGAGAAGACTCAGCCTATTGTATATAAGGATCTTCCGCCTTACCTTATCTATGCCCTTCAGGCGAAAGAGGATGAACGTTTTAAAGAACATTCAGGAATCGATTTATACTCTATCGCCAGAGCTGTGGCTTACGGTGGTGGACGTGGTGGTGGTTCTACCATCACCCAGCAGCTAGCAAAACTTCTTTTCACAGGAACCGCATCTCAGAATAAATTTGAAAGAGCATTCCAGAAACTGAAAGAATGGGTAGTGGCTGTGAGTCTTGAAAAAAGATATACCAAAGAAGAAATTATCACACTTTATTTCAATAAGTTTGACTTCTTATTCAATGCAAACGGTGTTGAAATGGCATCCAGAGTTTATTTTAACAAAAAAACCTCTGAACTTACGCTTCCGGAAGCCGCAACTTTTGTTGCCATGCTTGAAAATCCAAGAAAAAACAACCCATACAGATATCCTGAAAAAGCAAAAGAGAGAAGAAATGTTGTTTTGGATCAGATGCAAAAAACGGGATATATTGATGCTGCTACTTATGAAAAGGCAATTAGCACTCCTGTAGAAGTAGACTTCCATCCTATTAAAAGTATTACTGACGGATATTCTGCCTACTATAAATTCTATCTGAGAAAAGAGATTGACAAATATCTTGAAACTCACGAAAAAGAAACAGGAAAGAAGCTCAACCTTTACAAAGATGGTCTAAAAATATATGTTACCCTTGACTCTAAAATGCAAAAATATGCAGAAGAGGCAATTAAAGAACATTTAACCGACCTTCAGAAAAGATTTGATGCAGAGCAGAGAGGAAGAAAAAACAGACCTTTTTACTATCTTACAGATAAACAAATCAACTCCGTAATGCTTCAGGCTATGAAAAGAACCGGAAGATATAAACTGTTGAAAGCTGATGGTATGCCTGAAGATTCTATTATGATGGAATTCAAGAAACCTATCAAAACTTCACGATTCACATGGAACGGAGAGGAAGAGGTTGAAATGTCACCTTGGGACTCTATCAGATATCACAAACAAATTGCACAGGCTGGGCTTATGTCTATGGTTCCGGGAACGGGAGAAATCAAAGCCTGGGTAGGAGGTATTGACTGGCAGCACTTCCAGTATGACCACATTAAGCAAGGTAAGAGACAGGTAGGATCCACCTTCAAGCCTTTCGTATATGCAACTGCAATTATGAAACTTGGAATGACTCCTTGTTCAACTGTTTCTAACGCAACTTATGATCACAATGGATGGCACGTTCCGGGAAGAGGAGGAATGCTTACTTTAAAAGATGGTTTAGCACACTCTCAAAACCCTATTGCCGCAAGACTTATTGAAATGACGGGTGTAGACGCTGTTATCCAGACCGCAAGAGATCTGGGGGTAACAGAAGATATTCCAAGAAATAACACCATAGCACTAGGTTCATCAGACATTACCATCTATGAGATGTTAGGAGCCTATAGCACTTTTGCCAACTATGGAAATCACAATAAACCGGAAATGATTTGGAGAATTGAAGATGCCAACGGTAGGGTTATTAAAGAAGTAAATGTAGAACCTAAGGAAGTAATGAATCCAATGTACGCCTATACCATGATTGAATTGATGAAAGGTGTTGCACAATATGGTACCGCATCAGGAGAATTAGGAAGAAGAGGAATCTCAAAAGGGGTTGAAATTGCTGCTAAAACAGGTACTACACAGAACAACTCAGATGGTTGGTTCATGGGGATCACTCCAAAACTGGCAACAGGAGCCTGGGTAGGATGGGAAGACAGAGCCACTCACTTCTTCGGAACTGGTGAAGGTCAGGGTGCGAGAATGGCGTTACCAATATGGGCCATCTTCATGAAAAAGGTATGGGCAGATAAAACATTAGGAGTGAGTCCTGATGATAAGTTTATCAAACCTTCAGACTGGAAAGACGGCTGTTCAAATCTTAAAGGATTAGGTGGCGGATATGGAGATGACGGAAGTCTTCAGACCATTGACGAAATCAAGAATCCAAGACCGGCAGATCCAACTCCTAAGAAAACTACAGAAAAGAAAGAGGAAAATATTAACGAAAACCTTCATTCGAATGATGAGGTAGATTTTAATAAATAATTTCTCTTTTAGAAATACATAAGACCTTTCAATAATTTGAAAGGTCTTTTCTTTTATAATTAATATCTTTGAAGGATGAATATCGAACGCATCAGCCAACCTTTTCTCAAGAAATTTCCGGGAGATTTTTCTAACAATCCTATGCAGAGAAATACTCCTAAGGTTTTATTCTCAACCATCAATCCTGCGGGTTTTGACAACCCCCAGTTAATAGCCTTTAATGAAACTTTATCAGAAGAAATAGGATTAGGTGTGTTCGAAGAGAAAGACCTTGATTTTTTAGTAGGAAATCATCTACCTGATAGTGTTCAGACCTATGCCACAGCCTATGCAGGGCATCAGTTTGGAAACTGGGCTGGCCAGCTTGGAGATGGAAGGGCCATCATTGCAGGAGAAATTACTAACAGCTCAGGAAAAAGAACAGAAATTCAATGGAAAGGTGCTGGAGCAACCCCTTATTCCAGACACGCGGATGGAAGAGCTGTGCTCAGATCCTCCGTAAGAGAATATTTGATGAGTGAGGCAATGTATCATTTAGGCGTTCCTACAACCAGAGCTTTAAGCCTGGCTTTCACAGGCGAAGATGTCGTTCGTGATATCATGTATAATGGAAATCCACAATTGGAAAAAGGTGCAGTAGTCATCAGAACCGCTGAAAGCTTCCTTCGGTTTGGTCACTTTGAACTGATGTCTGCCCAGCAGGAATATAAAACCTTACAGGAGTTATTAGACTTCACTATTGAAAATTATTATCCTGAAATTACATCATCCGACACTCAGAAATATAAAGACTTCTTTGAAAGTATTTGTACTCGTACCGCTGATCTTATGGTTGAATGGTTTAGGATTGGTTTTGTACACGGGGTAATGAATACTGATAATATGTCAATTTTGGGATTAACAATTGATTATGGGCCTTATTCCATGATGGATGAATACGATTTAAATTTCACTCCCAATACTACAGATCTTCCGGGAAGAAGATATGCTTTTGGAAAACAGGGGCAAATCTCTCAATGGAACCTTTGGCAACTAGCCAATGCCCTTCACCCGTTAATCAAGGATGAAAAATTTTTAGAAAATACATTAAACAGCTATGGTACTTATTTCTGGGAAGCCCATGATAAAATGCTATGCCAAAAATTCGGATTTGATAAGCTGAAAAAAGATGACGAAGAATTTTTTACCAACTGGCAAGGATTAATGCAGGAACTGGAATTCGATTACACTTTATTTTTTAATCAATTGGAAAAGTTAGCCACTGGTATTGACTTAAAAGAACACTTCAGTAGTATATCCTACTCTTTTTTAACGGATGAAAAGCTTGGAAAGCTTAAGGATTTTGTTGGGAAATATGAATCCCGATTGAATTCAAACTCCATTTCAAGAGAAGAGTCTTTAGAAATGATGGCAAAGTCAAACCCAAAGTTCATCCTCAGAAATTATTTACTTTACGAATGTATTGAGGAGATCAACAATGGGCAAACGGAAATGCTAAATAAACTCACTGAAGCATTAGAAAATCCCTATAAAGAAATATTTTCGGAATTTTCCAATAAAAGACCATCAGGATATGACGATACTGCCGGATGTTCTACACTTTCGTGTAGTTCTTAACAAATATACCACAAAAAAGCATCAAATATTAAATTATTGACATCATATTAAATATTTTCACTAATTTTAGAAAAATTTATTAATATGAAAAAAATTATATTTTCTTTAGCAGTAGTATCGTGCTTTTACAGTAATGCACAGACGGTACTTTCACAAAATTTTGATGGTACAACATTTCCTCCAACTGGTTGGACGAAATCAAATACCAATTCTCAAAGAGAGTGGAACTCTACCAGTATTGTTTTTGCCGGCATCACTCCTATTTCTACTGAATTAAGAAATAGATTTACCATTAACGGAAGCAATTCTGCAACCATTGACTGGGTGGACGGAGCAAACGACGCTAGCTTGATAAGCCCGTCTTTTAGTTTAGTTGGCGTAACGAATCCAGTACTAAGCTTCAAAGTAAAATTAGGCTGGTCATATATGATAAGCTTAAATGAAGGTAACCTTCTTGCACAAATTTCAACTAACGGAGGAACAACCTGGACAACAATATGGAATGAAGACAACGAACCAGGCTTCATTGATGATGGAGATGGAGACGTAGATACCGATCTATACAATACAGTGACCGTACAAAGAGATCTAGCAGCTTATGTAGGGCAGGCAAATGTCAAAATAAGATTCCAATATGTAGCAGATAATGCTGATGCCGTTTCAATAGATGATGTACAAATTGTAGCGAATGGATCTCTTGGTACATCCGAAGCTTCAAAATCAAAAACAAATACATCTATCTACCCTAACCCTACAAAAGGAGAAGTCAATATTAAAACTGACAAAAAAATAAAAGCAACTTCAGTGGTTGACATGTCAGGAAAAACCCTTAGTAGAGTAGAATCAGGAAATACAGATATTTCAAGTCTTCCAAAAGGAATCTATCTGATGAAGGTAGAATTTACTGATGGAACTTCTACTACGGAAAAAATTATCAAACAATAACCATAACGTTATACAATCTTCATAAAACCACCAATTCTGGTGGTTTTTTATTTTACTTTTGCAAAAAAATAAGACACGTGTCATTTATCAAAACAAAATTTGTCAACTTTTTAAGGTTGGTTTTTCCATCTTCTTATACAGAACTAAGTGTATTCCTGTTCTTCATCACCTGCTACGGAATTCTTGGTTCTTATATTGCGATACACTACAGAATTATATTCGACAGCAGAATTCCTTGGGATGCCTATTTCAGTTTTGACAACAAATCTATCCTAATGACAGGAGGCAGTTTTGAAAGGCACCCCTTATCCTATTATTTTTTCAATTGTATCAGAGAATTTTGTTTATTAATTTCAGGTGGAAAGATGGATATGACTTTTAGACTAACCCTGGCATGGCTCAGCAACATCATTATTACCTTAAATATTGTTCAGATTTTCAAATACCTCAAGAACATTATCAGGCTTCCATTACCTTACAGTCTTTTGATTACTTTATTTTTTGGAATCTTTTCTACCAACATTATTCTTTCATTTACTCCTGAAAACTTTACATATACCCTATTTTTACTTTCATTGTATAACCATTATGCAGCAATAAAACTCAAAAAGGAAGAAAAAATACCAGCAGCAGCGCTTTCGGCGGCAAGTATTACCATTGGAGGGCTTACTATCACAAACATTGCAAAAGTTTTCATTCCGATATTCTTTGAAAAAAATCTTTTTAAAGACTGGAAAAAACTAGGAAGCGCCATTTTAAGAGGTGCAATTGCCATTGTCATATACGCATTGCTTTACCTCTATAGGATTGATTTCAAATACCAGAACATTTTCTCAAAGACAAATCAACAATACGAAAAGTTCTCCAACGTAGAATCTATGCCAACTTGGGACATGATTCTTTCTTTCTTTTATGGAGGGAATATTTTGCTTCCCAGCTTCATTCTTTCAGATAAGCACAATATGAAGGGTTTTAATTTCAAAGGTCTTTATATGGACCTCTACTCATCAGTATTTCCTTATATCTTCATCATTCTATTATTGATACTGATAAGTTGGAGTTATGTAAAGAATTTTAAAAACAAATGGGTTCAAGTCATCATGATTTCTTTCCTATTTGATATTTTCATTCATTGCATGATGAGATTTGGACTTCACACTTCATATATCTATGGCGGACACTTTGTTTTTGTCTATCCATTACTTATTGGCTGGCTATTCTATGCCTACAGATCCTCTGCAAAAACAATTGCCTTTTTAACATTGGTTGTCAGTATATTACTCGTGTATTTACTCTCAAATAATTTATTCAGAATGTCAGAATTCTTTTGGTTTTTACAAACCTATTATCAATAAAAAAAGCCGAGAATATTCTCGGCTTTTATATTTTAAAGTTTTCAGTTACTTTGCTTCTGCACAGAAAATTCTGTACTGAACCGCAACTGCAGATTTGAAATACTCTCTCACTCTTGAAAGATCACTAGCTGCACTTTGCTTAGTGAAATAACTTCCGGCTAAGATTTTATAATTAGGTCTTAAAGAAGCATCTGTTTCCACTTTAAGGTTAGGAAATCTTTTTCTGAAATAAGACTTCACTTCATTAGCTTCTTCATTACTTTTTACCGTTGTTATTTGAATTTTGTACCCTAAAATTCTAGGATTTTTTCTACAAATTTCGGCATTAGTCAATTCCCTATTCGGCACATAAATCTTATTAGGCTTTGTATTTGTTCCCGAAGAAATGCCCAAGTCATTATTACTATAATCTTTAATGGGATTATTGACAGCAACCTTTGAACATTTATCTTCAACTCCTTCCAAAGCAGCATTTATTTTGGAATCCATAGTGATGACAAGCTCCGTTCCTGAAAGCGTATCTTTTTTAACAACCTGCTGGGCTTCAATACTATAAAAACCAAACAATGATAATATCGAAAATATTTTGATCAAATTTCTCATTTAAACTTGTTTCCGCAAATTTATACAAATTAAAAAACTATACCAAACGAGTTATTTAGAATCAATACAAATTAAACGTAAATGATATTTTCCCCTTTCTATATGCCGTTAAATTTCTGTTAAAAATATTATTTTTGCGGAATTGATATGTTTCAATAATTTACTAACATAAGATAATTTAAATGATTAGTTGGAGAAAGCATTATAAAAAAACGTTGATCGCAATAGGCTTATTGCTATCAACCAGTGCTTCATTTTACGGGCAAGACGGCGATCCTAAAAACGGAGAGAAACTTTTCAAAGCGAATTGTACTGCATGTCACGCGCTGGACAAGCAAGTAATAGGACCACCATTAAAGGGGGTTGTAGAACGTGTAAAGACAGAAGGTGGTGTAGACAGAGATTGGCTTCACAAGTGGATTAAAGACAACAAAGCTCTAAGAGCTTCTGGGGATAAATACGCCAATGAAATTTTTGAAAAGTATAATAAAACTGAAATGTTACAGTTTCCTAACCTTACGGAGAAGGATATTGATGACATTTTAGCTTTCACTACTAATCCTCCGGCTCCGGAAGAAAAAAAGACGGAAGCCACTCCTGCACCTGGCGCTGATGCGGCAGCTCCTGCAGACAAAAGCACAACAAACATTGTAATCATTTCCCTATTAGCCATCGCTGGTTTATTGGTTTGGATCTTGGTTAAACTAAGACAATTAGTGAAACTAGGCCAATCTGAAGAATTGACAGGGCTTAACGAAACGAGAGTTCGTTCGTTCAAGGAAATGTATGAGAAGTTCCACTATGTAGGAAAAGGTATAATAGCTATTCTTGCTATTCTTGCTGCTTACGGAGTTTGGAACTGGTTAATGTGGATCGGGGTTTACAAAGGGTATAAGCCTGAGCAGCCTATCTACTTCTCTCACAAAATCCACGCTGGAGAACAGAAAATTGACTGTCAATTATGTCACTCTAGTGCTAAATACGGAAAAGTATCTGAAATTCCTTCTATGAACGTTTGTATGAACTGTCACAGAACAATTTCTGAATACAACGCAGATCACTACATGGAGCCAGGAAAAGACAAGGCATTCTATGATGGAGAAATCCAGAAGATCTACGCTGCAACAGGTTGGGATCCTGCAAAACAACAGTATACAGGAAAAACACAGCCGGTTGAATGGACAAGAATCCACAACATGCCAGATTTCGTTTACTTCAACCACTCTCAGCACGTAGTAGCAGGTGAACAAGCGATCATCAATTCTTTCAACAAAAAGAACCCTAACAACAAAATTGATGTTGTATGTAAGGCTTGTCACGGTAAAATTGATACAATGAATGTTGTTCAGATGGCTAACGACTTTACTATGGGATGGTGTATTGAATGTCACAGAACAACTGAGGTTGATATGAACAACGGTTATAATAAAGAGTACTTCAAAAATCTACACGACAAGTTGAAAAAACAATATCCACAAGATGGAGGTAAGATCACTGTAGATGCAATTGGAGGTCTTGAGTGTGGTAAATGTCATTATTAATAACTAAAAAATTAGAAGTATAAATGGCTTCAAACAAAATACAATTCAGAAGTATTCATGAACTTAAAGATCCTGCTTTAAATAATAAGCTGGCTCAGAAAGAGTTTCAGGAAGAAATTCCGGTAGAAGATTTCCTTGGAGATGCTGAGACAAACGGATCAAGTACTTCAAGAAGAGATTTCCTTAAATTACTAGGATTCTCTACGGCAGCAGTAACATTAGCTGCCTGTGAAGCTCCGGTAATCAAAACAATCCCTTACGTGGTAAAACCACACGATATTATTCCAGGGGTTCCTAATTATTATGCATCAACATATTTTGACGGATTCGATTTCGCTAGTGTTTTAGTAAAGACTCGTGAAGGTAGACCCATCAAAATTGATCCAAACCCAGCTGCTGGTGATTTAGGTAAAACTAACGCAAGAGCTCAGGCAAGTGTACTTTCTCTTTATGATAATGATAAAGTAAAGCAGCCTAAACTAGACGGTAAAGATGAAACTTTCGATAAAGTAGACAGTTTTGTTCTTAAAGGTTTAGAAGAAGCTAAAGCGTCAGGTAAAAAGATTGTGCTTTTATCACACTCTTTTGCTTCACCTACTTTCAAAAAGCTATTTGGTGAATTTAAAGCAAAATACCCTACAGCAGAATTAGTAACGTATGATGCTTTCCCATACTCTGCAGCATTAGATGCAGCGCAGGAAGTATTCGGACAGAGAGCATTGCCTGTTTATGACCTTAAAGGTTCTGAATTGGTAGTTTCTTTCCACGCTGATTTCTTAGGAGATTATAATGCTTCAAGCTTAGAAACATCTTACGCAGCGGCTAGAAAGCCAGGTCCAAACATGTTGAGACACATTCAGGTAGAATCAAACATGTCATTAACCGGAGCTAACTCTGATTCAAGATACAGATTAAAGCCAAGTGCTGTAAACAAAACTTTAGTTGAAGTTTATAATGCAATTGTAGGTGGTGGTACTTCAGACAAGACTGCTACTGAAATTGCTAATGAACTGAAAGCAAAAGGCAGCAAAGCTGTTGTTTTAGCTGATGGTTCTAAAGGAGCACAGGTTTTAGCACACTTAATCAACCAAAAATTAGGTTCAGTAGCTTTCACTGGTAAAGCAAACTTCCTAAAAGAATTTGATAAAGCAAGATATCAGGAATTCTTAGGATGGGTAAATGCAGGTCAGGTTGGAGTATTAATTACAAACAACGTAGACCCTATCTACTCTCATCCAAAAGGAGAAGATTTCAAAAAATCTTTATCTAAAGTTTCTTATGTAGTTGCTGTAGCCGATAAGAAAAATGAAATGTACAAAGCAGCGAAAGCTGTAATTCCGGTTGCAAACTGGTTAGAGTCTTGGGGAGATATTGAACCTCAGACTGGAGTATATTCATTGATGCAGCCTACGATCCAAAAAATCTACAAATCAAGACAGATTGAAGAGTCTCTATTGGTTTGGAAGAATGGTAAAAACAATGCAGCAAACAATTACTACGATTATTTAAAAGCTAGCTCAGCTTCTATCCTAGGGGGTACTTCTTTCAACAAAGCATTGTATAATGGTATCAGTACTTCTAATAATTCAACAACATTAGCATACACTGGTGGAAACGCTGCTCAAGCTGTTGCTGAACTAGGAAACTTTAAAGCTTCTGAATTAGAATTGGTATTATATACTAAGACTTCAATGGGAGATGGTACTCAGGCAAACAACCCTTGGTTACAAGAATTGCCAGATCCATTGACAAGAATGTCTTGGGATAACTACTTGACAATTTCTCCTAAAGATGCAGAGAAATTTGCAATTGACAATGATCTTAACGCGAGAATGCAGCTAGATGGTTCTATTGTAAACCTTACTGTAAATGGAGTAACAATAAAAGACGTTCCTGTATTTATTCAACCTGGTCAGGCAGAAGGATCTGTAGGTCTTGCCCTTGGTTATGGTAAAAAGAATTCAGGAGCAACTGCAGATACAGGGGTAAATGCTTATCCTTTATTTGACGGTTCTAACCTTGCTCTTTCAGGGGTTAAAATTGAAAAGACAGGAGAAGATCACGAATTTGCAGGTATCCAGCTTCAAAATACATTGATGGGTCGTTATGAAATCGCGAAGGAAGTTCCTTTGGCTGAATTCATTAATGTTCCTTTTGATGATGAGCACAAAGGATGGAACAAGCCTTTGGAATACCACACGATCAGTGGAGCTCTTCCAGCAAGAAAAATTGACCTTTGGGATGCATTTGATGATACTGATGGTCCTCACTTCAACTTATCTATCGACTTGAACTCTTGTACAGGTTGTGGAGCTTGTGTAATTGCTTGTCAGGCTGAGAACAACGTTCCTGTAGTAGGTAAAGAAGAAGTAAGAATGTCTAGAGATATGTATTGGTTAAGAATTGACCGTTATTATTCTTCAAGACAGAAAGTAGAAGTATACGAAGGATTAAAAGAAGGAATGGCTGTACCTGAATTGTATGGTACTGCATTCGGAGACGGAGGGGCATTAAATCACCCAGCTGATAATCCAGATGTAATCTTCCAACCAGTAATGTGTCAACACTGTAACCACGCTCCATGTGAAACAGTATGTCCGGTAGCGGCTACTTCACACGGTAAGCAAGGTCAAAACCATATGGCTTACAACAGATGTATCGGTACCAGATATTGTGCAAACAACTGTCCATACAAAGTAAGACGTTTCAACTGGTTTACTTATAACCTAAATGACAAGTTCGATTTCAACATGAACAATGATTTAGGAAGAATGGTACTTAACCCAGACGTAGTTGTAAGAACTAGAGGGGTAATGGAGAAATGTTCATTGTGTATCCAAGAAACTCAAGCTACCATTTTGGCAGCGAAGAGAGAGAATAGAAAAGTAACAGATGCTGAGTTCAAAAATTCTTGTGCTTGTGCTGCTGCTTGTTCTACAGGGTCAATGACTTTCGGAGACATGAATGATAAAGAGTCTGAAGTTAGAGATTTATATTCTAGCAACAGAAGATATTATTTACTAGAGGAGATCGGAACCAAGCCAAACGTGTTCTATCACACTAAAGTAAGAAACAGAGTAGAAAAATAAAGTTTAAATAATAAATAGGTAAAAAATGTCAGGACATTACGAAGCTCCGATAAGGGAACCTCTAATTATTGGTCACAAAACTTATCACGATATCACAGAGGATATTGCACGACCTATCGAAGAAAGAGCAGGTAAATTATGGTGGATTTCATTATACGCAGCCTTAGTTCTATTCATCTATGGATTCGGATGTATCGCTTATACTATCGGGACAGGTATTGGATCATGGGGGCTTAACAGAACTATTAACTGGGGTTGGGATATTACCAACTTCGTATGGTGGGTAGGTATCGGTCACGCCGGAACCCTAATCTCAGCAGTATTATTATTATTTAGACAGAGATGGAGAATGTCTGTAAACAGATCTGCAGAGGCGATGACGATCTTTGCGGTTGTACAGGCAGCAATCTTCCCTGTAATTCACATGGGTAGAGTTTGGGTTGGATATTGGGTATTCCCATTACCAAACCAATTCGGTTCTCTTTGGGGGAACTTCAACTCTCCTCTACTTTGGGACGTATTTGCGATCTCTACGTATTTCTCAGTATCAACTGTATTCTGGTTCATGGGACTAATCCCTGACTTTGCAATGATCAGAGATAGAGCGAAAACTCCTTGGACTAAGAAGATTTATACATTCCTTGCATTCGGTTGGGGTGGTAAAGCAAAACACTGGCAAAGATTTGAAGAACTTTCTTTGGTTCTTGCAGGGTTGGCAACTCCACTTGTATTCTCGGTACACACTACCGTATCTTTTGACTTCGCGACTTCAGTAATTAAAGGATGGCACTCAACGATCTATCCTCCTTACTTCGTTGCTGGGGCGATCTTCTCAGGATTTGCAATGGTACAGACACTATTGTTAATTGCTAGAAAAGTGTGTCACTTAGAAGAATATATTACGATGTACCATATCGAAATTATGAACATTGTAATTGTTTTAACAGGTGGTATGGTAACGGTAGCTTATGCTACTGAATATTTCATCGGATGGTATTCTGGATCAAGATTTGAAGACTTTACATACCTTTCACCAGGTGCAGCAGTAGGACCTTACTGGTGGGCATTTTGGTCATTAATTATCTGTAACCTTGTTATTCCTGCATCGTTCTGGTTCAAAAAAGCGAGAACAAATATTATCTGGACATTCATTGTTGCATTAATTATTAACATCGGTATGTGGTTTGAGCGTTTTGATATCATCGTTATCAACCTTTCTAGAGACTACTTACCAGGATCTTGGACTATGTTTAAACCAACGATCATTGATGTGGGTGTATACTTAGGAACAATCGGATTCTTCTCTGTATTATTCTTACTATACGCAAGAACATTCCCTGTAATTGCACAGGCTGAATTAAAATCGATTCTGAAAATTTCAGGTGAAACTTATAAAGCAAAAGAAGGAGATGAGCACCACTAAAATTGTATACGGACTTTATGCTGACGACGACGATTTAATGAACGGCGTTAAAGCATTCAACGATAAAGGAATCGCAATAAACGAAGTTTATACTCCGTTTCCGGTTCACGGACTAGACAAAGCTTTAGGGTTAAAGAAAACCAGAATTTCTGATGCTGCTTTTCTATATGCTCTTTATGGTGTTACTATCGGTGCTACGGTTACCTGGTATGTAATGAACCATGACTGGCCTCAGAATATTGGTGGTAAACCAGCGTTTGACTGGGCACACAACATGCCGGCATTCGTAGTTCCAATGTTCGAATTAATGGTATTCTGTGCTGCTCACATGATGTCTTTAACTTTCTTAGTTAGAAACAAAATGTATCCGGGAGCTCCAGCTCAGAACCCAGATCCGAGAACTACTGATGATAAATTCATGATGGAATTCGTAACTGAAGATGTAGAGTCTGTAAAGCAGTTGCTAATTGAAACTGGAGTTGAAGAAATAACTGTTAAAGATGCTTAAAATGAAAAAGAATGTATTAAGAATTACAGCAGTTTTAGGTTTAACAACAGTTTTGCTTAACTCTTGCGGACCAAAGGAGAATACTCCGTTGGTATATTTCCCGGACATGTATTTTCCGGTAGCTTATGATCCATTGATGAAGGCTCAGGATGCATATTCAGATCATGAAAATGAAATTCCTGCTTTTGTTAAAAATAACGGGGCAACAGGTCTTTCTCCAGTAGAAGGATCAGTAGCACAAAATAAGGATGGTATTTTTGAAGAAGGTCTAAAACCAAAGAATGTTGACGAGTACAACGCGGGGTATGATGCTTCTAAAAAACTAACAGCTTCTCCTCTAAACCCAGCTAATGCAGCGAAGGACATTGAAAGAGGAAAAGTATTGTTTGATCACACTTGTGCTGCATGTCACGGAACAGGAGGTGACGGACAAGGACCAATTGTACAAACAGGGGCATTCTCTGGAGTACCAAACTATGCTGACAGAGAAATTACTGTAGGGTCTGTTCATTATGTATTAACAAACGGTAGAAACGCGATGGGATCTTATGCTGGACAGCTAAACCCTGGTGATAGATGGAGAGTGGCAATGTATGTGATGAGTGCTTTCAAAAAAGGCGCAGCAGCACCGGCAGCCGCAGCACCAGCAACTGAAACGACTACTGAAACTAAAAAATAAGAAAAGAAATGTATAGTTTTTCACCAAAATTAAAATCAACTTCTATAATACTTCTTGTTGTAGGTTTAGTTCTTTTCGGTATTGGTTTCTTTTTGAACAAAGGAATTTCTACTGAGAAAATAGAACACATGATGGAAGCTGTTCATGCTTCTGGTCATACTGCTCCTACACACTCAAGTGAAATGGTAGGACCTCAGGATCACAACGCTCATTTAGAGCATGCGACAATGCAGGTTCATAATTCGCCTTTAGCATCCATACATTTCGTAGCTGTATTTTTCTTCGGAGTAAGTTGTGCAGTATTATTTTTCTACTGTATTCAACATGCAGCGCATGCAGGATGGCCAATTATCATTACAAGAGTAATGGAGGCTATTGCTTCTTATATTCCTTATGGAGGAGCTATTCTAGTAATAATTATGTTATTGAATATTTTTCACCAAGGTCACTTATTCCACTGGATGGATCCGGATTTAACAGATCCAGAATCTGCACATTTTGACGTGATTTTATTTGAAAAGAAAAGATTCTTAAATATTCCTTTCTATGCCATCAGAACACTTATTTATGTAATAGGCGCTTCATTCTTTGCATGGAAACTGAAAGCTCAGTCTAAGAAAGTAGATGACACGAATTCAAAAGTTGAGTATCAAATGCTTTACAGATGGGCTGTAGGATATATTGTATTCTTCGGGTTTGCATCTGCAGCTTGGGCTTGGGACTGGTTAATGTCTATTGACCCGCACTGGTACTCTACAATGTATATCTGGTATTCAATGGTTAGCTGTCTTTCAAGTGGTATTGCTGTAATCATTTTATTAAGTGTTTATCTTAAGAAAAATGGTTTCTTACCACAGTTCAATGATAACCACTTACACGATTTAGGAGTATTCCTTTTCGCTACAAGTATGCTTTGGACATATACATGGTTCGCACAGTTCATGCTATATTGGTATGCAAACGTACCAGAAGAGGTTAACTACTTCTTCGGAAGATTCCAGCACTATGGAACAACGTTCCTTCCAATGCTAATTGTCAACTTCTTATTACCTCTATTGGTATTAGTAAGTAGCAGCATTAAGAGAAACTACAAAGTAGTTACTACTATGGCTGTTGTAGTTATTTTAGGTCACCTTTTAGATTACTTCAATATGGTAATGCCTGGAACGGTAGGTCCTTATTGGAACACTCCAGAGGTATTCCTATTAATAGCAGGAGCTGTTTTATTTGTAGCAGGATTATTTATGTTTACTGTATTAACAGCTTTATCTAAATTAAAGTTGATTCCTACAGGAAACCCATTCTTACACGAATCTGAAATTTATGAGTATCCTTTCTAAGGACTTGTAACACAATAAAAACCTAAAAGACTGATTGTTTAAACGATCAGTCTTTTTTTATGTTCAAAATATAGTAGTTATTTCAGCAACTATTTCCAATAGGATCTCCAGGAAAAACAAAACAAAAAATAAAATCTACTATTAATAAAGGTTTTAGTAAATTTGCAACAAACCAAATAAAAATGAAAAAGTTTTCTTTTCTACTTGTTTTCAGTCTGTTGCTTTTTACAGCATGTAAGAAAGATCATGTAGATGCTACGAATACTAAAACGCTGCAGTCAAGTATCAATGATATGACTTCCAGCCTACCAACCATTAAGCAAATTAAGTTTAATGAAGCTCTTTATATCCTTAAAACATTTGGAGTGGAAGCTGATGGGGATGTGAATGAGCTAAAAGCTCTTGGAAAACTGATTAATGGGAAAAAAGTTCCTGAAATCATGACCTTAGCGGATGAAGTTGCACAGAAAAACGGAATTGAATGGGCTAGTTCTTCCCCACCATCATTAGGTGAAATGAATATCTTTGGAGATGATAAAGCTAAGGAAAGTGACCCTAATGACGTTAAAGCGGGAGCATTAAGCCTCGTAACCAGACCAACAGGTGATGATGGAAACGGTGCACCAACCTCCATCCAGATCGTTCCAAGATTAGTAGATGCAGCAGGAAATCCTGTATCGTTTACCGGAGCAGGTTTGGAAGCTACATTAGAAGTTTTCAGCAATGGAGTAAGACTTTCCACCGCTAAAAACCTGATGCAGGATAATAATTTTAAAGGATTCAATCTTAAGTTCTCCTCTATTCCGGCTTCAAAAGTAGTAGATAACAAAATTGATATCACTGTTTCTGTAAAAACAACGGCAAAGACATTCAAAATGTCTAAAATCGGATTGGATGTAAATGCTGCAGCCCTAAAAGTTCCTGCGGTTCCAAAAGCAGATACAACGGCAGTACCACAGCAACCAAGCGCGGTAGTAGATCCTAATAATCCGGGTACCACTACTCCACCTACTACAACGGATCCAAGTACAGTAACCCCTACAGCTCCGGCTACTCCAAAACAACCGACTGCAGATCCTAAAAATACAGTAAGCAAGTTCCTGAACAGTGTAAGTTCTCAGAATTTAAAAGCGGCTTATGAAACGTCCAATAATCCAAGCTGGGGAAGTTATGAATCATTCTCTAACCCTAACTCTGGTTTTGGAGCGGTGAAAAATGTAAGTGTAAAAAATATTACAACAAGTGCAACTAATCCTAATGGAGCTAGTGTAAACGCTACTTATGATGTAACGGATAAAAACGGAAAAACTACTTCATTAAAAGTAACTTTCGGACTTAAAAATGTAAACGGAGACTGGAAAATTTCCAGTTATAAAATAAACCCATAAATGGCTTCAGCAGAATTAATCAAAAGACTAGAAGAAACAATTGAAAATATTCCCGACTTTCCTATTCCAGGAATTCAGTTTAAAGATATTTCACCCATTTTTTTAAATCCAAAACTTTATGAAGATGTCATTGCAGACCTTGCTGCCTTCAGTAAAGGAAAAGTAGATGCAGTATGCGGAATAGAAAGCCGGGGTTATCTTTTTGGAATTGCGATTGCTGTAGCGTTGGAGGTTCCTTTTATCTTAATCAGAAAAGCAGGAAAGCTTCCACCACCCATTATTTCAGAAAAATATGACCTGGAATATGGAAGTGCCATTATCGAAACCCGTGAAGGACAGATAAAACCAGGACAAAGAGTACTAATCCATGATGATCTTTTAGCAACAGGAGGAACAACCGAAGCTGCTGCTAAATTAGTAGAAAAACAAGGTGCTACTGTTTCTCAATTTAGTTTCCTGATTGGGCTAACAGGTCTTAATGGCAACGAAAAACTAAAAAAGTTTGGTGCAGAGGTATACCACATTTTAGAATATTAAAATTCAGAATAAAAATATGCTTTGACTCTGCTCAGCATGACAATCACAATAAAAACTATAGGTTTAAAAATGTCAAGCAGAGCAGAGTCGAAGCGTTTTTATAAGAAATAAGAACAAATTCTCAACATTTAAATAATAATACCAATAAAGTATTTTGTAAATCTCTAAGAAACAATTAAATTTGCAATTCAATTTTTAAAAACTTATGGCAAAATTGGGAAAGAATGCTCAGAATGAGCAAGAAGGTAAAGAAACGGTTGAGTTCTTTAAAGACCTTGACAGAGAGGCCTTAAACACTGAGAGATTTCTTGAAAAATATTCAAAACCTTTAGGGATTATTTTTGGAGTTTTAGTTTTAGGAGTTTTAGGATTCTTCGGATATAAGCAATTTGTAGTTGCGCCTAAAAATGCTGAAGCTGTAAAAAGCTTCCTTGCTGCTCAGAAAAACCTTACAGAAAATAAAAACGCAGAAGCTTTAGGAGGAAAATCTGCTGCAAACCCAGGTTTCATCGGAACTTCTAATGAATATTCAGGAACAAGCATCGGGCAGCTATCTGCTTACAACGCTGGTTTACTGAAATTCAAAGAGGGAAAATTCCAGGAAGCTTACGATCTTTTAGATAAATTCTCTTCTGACAACAAAACGCTAATGGCTATGAAATATGGAGCTATGGCTGATGCAAAATCAGGATTGAACAAAAACGACGAAGCTTTATCATTATTAGACAAGGCAGCTACTGCTTCTGATGATCCTTATACTACTTATTTCTTTACAAGAAAAGCAGGTATCGTAGCGCTAGGATTAAAGAAAGATGCAGATGCTAAAAAATACTTCTCAGTAATTGATGAGAAATACCAGGATTATGACAACGGAATGTCTGATTCTTACATTGAAATGACTAAATATTACTAAAAAATGGCAACAGTTAATCTTTCCGATTACAAGCCACTTCATATAACTAATGCCGAAGATTTTTCTATCGGCATTGTTTTTTCTGAGTGGAATGATTTTGTAACATACAATCTTCGTGATGCAGCTTTAGAAATTCTTGAAAAAGAAGGTGTAAAGGCAGAGAACATTAAGCTTTTCCCTGTTCCCGGAGCTTTTGAATTAAGCTATGCAAGCATGCAGCTTTGCAAAGAAAGAAAATACGACGCTGTAATTTCTATCGGATGTGTGATTCGTGGAGAAACCCCTCACTTCGATTATGTTTGTTCTGCTGTAGCACAAGGAATCAAGGATTGTAACATCATGACCGATACCCCTACGATCTTCTGTGTACTGACAGATGATACCAAAGAGCAATCTATTGCAAGAAGCGGCGGAGACCTTGGAAATAAAGGTGTAGAGGCAGCAGTAACAGCTTTAAGAATGATTGATTTCAAAAGAAAATTATCTGATAAAAAAGGAAACATCGGTTTTGGACATTCATAACCGTTGACATACTTTAACAATATATCGGGACTATTTTTAATAGTCCTTTTTTTGTTGGATGAATTTGGGATAAAGACAATTTCACTGAACACTCGCTTAAATTAGATGGGATAAGTCTTAAAATCTTATTAATAAACATCAGGTTTTGCTTTTTTTACCCTAAAAGTTGTATACAACAACTATCTTTGTGAAAATCGTATAGACCATAAATCCATGTTTCTAAAAAAAATAAAACCTTTCCTATATTTAGGAGTTTTTTATCTGATTATTTCATTGATAATAAGGACAATATTCTTTTTCCATCCCATCACTACCGCCAGTTTCGGATTTTTTGAGATCATTAAAGTACTGTTTGTTGGCCTTATCAACGATATTTTTGTTTTTATCCTAGCCAGTGCCATTCTTGCTCTCTACTTTTTATTCCTTTCGAACTCAAAATATAAAAAGCCTTATGGATACATTATTTTTGGAGCCTTAGTAGCATTTTTCTTGTATATTTGGCTTATTCCAAATAATATTTTCAAACAATACGGAGGCTCTGTAACAGAAATAGCCCTTTCTTTTGTAGGAATAAAGACCTTCTTATTTGGTTTAATGCTTTTCCTTCCTACACAAAGGATCAAGATCCGTAATGTTTTATATTTTATCACACTATTGTTGTATGTATTGCTTATTATCTTCAATGGAGTAAGTGAATACTTCTTTTATAATGAATTTGGGGTACGTTATAATTTTATCGCAGTAGATTACTTAATATATACCAACGAAGTCATTGGTAATATCATGGAAAGCTACCCTGTTATTCCTTTATTTTCAGGAATAATGATTGTTACATTAACCATTACCTGGTTTATCTATAAAAAGACAAAGAACGAACTGCTGGAGCTGCCTAATTTTAAACAAAAACTGATTTTACTCGGATCTTTTGCTGTACTTTGTGCAATCAGCCTGATGACACTACCGTCGTTAATGCAGATCAAATCTGATAATGTTTTTGCAGATGAAATTGAAGCGAACGGACTGCCTAAGTTTTACTGGGCTTTCACTCATAATGAACTTGACTATTTCCAGTTTTATTCGCAGCTTAACCAACAACAGGCAGAAAAAAACTTCCTGAGCCAATATCCACAACATACTTTATCAAGAAGTATTGTGGCAGAACAGCCTGAAGCAAAGAAAAATGTAGTCCTTATCTCTATTGAAAGCCTTTCTGCAGACTTCATGGAACATTATGGAAATACCCAAAAAATTACCCCATTCCTGGACAGCCTTGCAGATAAATCTTTGTTGTTTACTAACCTTTATGCTACAGGAAACAGAACTGTTCGTGGGCTTGAAGCTTTAACGCTTTGTATTCCCCCTACTGCTGGAGAAAGTATTATCAAAAGAAATGATAATAAAAATAAGTTTACTACAGGAAACGTATTCAAATCTAAAGGGTATGATGTTAAATTTCTGTATGGAGGGTACAGTTATTTTGATAATATGCAGGACTTTTTCAGTGGAAACGGGTATGATATTGTAGACAGAAATAACTTTAAGCCGGAAGAAATTACCTTTGCCAATGTTTGGGGTGTTGCTGATGAAGATATGGCCAGAAAAGCCATTCAGGTAATGAATACTGAAGCGAAATCAGGAAAACCGTTCTTCAACCATTGGATGACCGTTTCTAACCACAGACCTTTCACCTACCCAGATGGAAGAATTGATATTCCTGGAACTTCAAAAGCTCGTGAAGGAGGAGTAAAGTATACAGATTACTCCCTAAAGCTATTCTTTGATATGGCTAAAAAACAGGATTGGTATAAAAACACTGTATTTGTTATCATTGCAGACCACTGTGCTTCTAGCGCCGGAAAAACGGAACTCCCGATGGATAAGTATAGAATTCCAGCGATGATTTTTTCTGAAGGATTTATCCAGCCTCAGAAATTTGATGCTTTGATGTCTCAGATCGATGTGATGCCTACTCTTTTCGGATTGCTTAATTTCAGTTATCAATCTAAATTCTTAGGTCAGGATGTTTTTAAACCTGAATTCCAGCCTAAGGCCTATATTGCGACTTATCAGGATCTAGGATTTGTAAAAGACAATCGTTTAACCATCATTTCTCCAGTTAAAAAAGCAAAACAATATTCTCTGGAGCTGGAAAAAAGTGATCTTGCACCAGAATTTAAATTGTATTATGACGAAAAACTATTGAAAAATACAGATCAGAAGCTGGTAGACGATGCTATTTCAGCTTATCAGTCAACATCTTATTGGTTGAAGACCAAACAGCTTAACCGGTAAATAAAATTCTCTTTAAACAGATATTTCAGCTATATTTGAAGGGAGAAAACATTAACCAAAAAAATAAAAAAATTCAAGAATAGAACTTAATAGTACTTGAATTTTATACTTTAAAATATTATGAATTATTATTCATTTTTAAATAAGAGGATGTTTTTCATCCTCTTATTTTTATTTTCAGGATTAAGAGCCCAGAAACTTACCATCACTAATAACTCAGGTAACCCTATCATTATAAAAAATGGCAAAAAAGAAGTTACTCTCAACAACCGTGATAAAAAAGAGTTTACAGAAACTAATAACGTTTCCATAAATACCCTCAATGAGTTTATACAAAATATTACTCTGTTTCTTGAGCCCACAGAAAAATTAAATATCACGATAGAAAAGAATAACAAGTTTGTTTATACAGGAGATCAGGCTGAACGCCATGAATACATTACTCAACAATTAAATATAGATACTTTTGGAAAAATAAATACTTACGAACAAATAGGTCAGAGGAGAAATAGCAGTGAATTAAAAAATGCCTCAGAATTACTACTTTTAGACATTTTAAGGAAAACCGAATTACCTAATATTATTATTTCTCCGAAGGAGACGATCTCAATCAGAAGATTAAAAAATTATATCAAATATAATTGGCTTTATACCTTATTTACGACGATCAATCATCAGGATAAACACTTCAAAAAAGAAGCACTTAATTATTATTACAAAAAATACATAGAAACAGATATTCCCAAATTTAGCTGTGCGACGTCTTTACAGTATCGCGTCATTGAGGTTCTAGCAAAAAATAAATCTCTATTACCAGCAGAACTTCCTACTTACCCTATTGTTGAGCATACCGATGATGATACAATTAACCAGTATCTGCCACAAAACTGTCAAAAACAATATTTTCAGGAGAAATACAACTACCTTAATCATATCGAAGGACATAATAAAGAATATTACAACAGAATCTTGAAGGAGAAATTCAATGAATAATAAATAGAAGCATTCACAACTTAATAAACGGTTGTAAACTTTAATTTTATAAATTTACGACACAAAAACATATTATTATGAGATGGACAGACGACAGAGGTGGCAACGTTGAAGATCGCCGTGGCTCCGGAGGCGGAGGTGGCGGTATGATCGTTGGTGGTGGACTCGGAACCTTAATTATAGCAGCCATTGTTTTCTTTTTGGGAGGTGATCCTTCTGGTATATTAAATTCCGGGAGCACACAGTCTTCAGGAAATACAGGAGAAAAAAGAGAACTTACCGTACAGGAAAAACAAATCGGGGAAATGGTTGATATGATGTCTGGATGGAATACCCAAACCTGGAGCCAGATCTTTAAAGAAAATGGAATGAATTTTTCTGAACCTAGAATTGTACTTTTCGAAAGTACAACAAACTCCGGATGTGGAACAGCACAGTCTGCCATGGGACCATTTTATTGCCCAGCTGACCAGAAAATATATATGGATATGGCCTTTTTCAGTGAACTCCAACAAAGATTTGGCGCCAAGGTCACTGAATTTACAGTAGCTTATGTTCTTGCCCATGAAATGGGGCATCATGTACAAACGCTGTTAGGAACTACACAAAAAGTAGATGCCTTAAGAAGAAGCGGAAGATATTCTGAGGCTGAAATGAACAAAGTATCCGTAGCAACAGAATTACAGGCTGATTTTTATGCAGGAGTTTGGGCTAAACGTACTGATGATACTAAAAAAATTCTGGAACCCGGAGATATTCAATCTGCTATAGATGCTGCAGAAGCTGTTGGGGATGACAATATCCAAAGAAGAGGACAGGGATATGTCAATCAGGAAAGCTTTACCCACGGGTCATCTGCTCAGCGTAAAGAATGGTTTATGAAAGGGTATAATACCGGAGATATCAGACAAGGGGATACTTTCAATCAACTTTTAAAATAGTCAATAGACTTACATTATAAAATAATCGCCAGTGAAATGACTCACTGGCGCTTTTATTTATTGCAATTCGATTGGATTCGTATTTTTCTTAGCTTCCTCCTTTACCCTTTCTTCCATTCGTTTTCTCATGTCAGCTGGGTTCTGATTACCACCACCACCTCCGGGCCCTCTTCCACCGCCTCCTATTCGCATTGGAGAAGACATTCCCCCAGATCCCTGATTCATAAATGACATCGGATCTGTTTTAAACTTTTGCTGTTGTTTTACAAAATCACTTCTTTTTACTTTTAAGGTATTTCCAAACTGGTTTAAAACAGGAAGTTCTGCAATCTTGTAATTCTTCATCAGATCAAAGGAATAATCTCCTTTATCATCCTCAACTTTTACAATCAGTCCCGGAAGTCCGCCAAATTTATAAGGTCCATCCTGATAGGGTAGATCTGTAGTAAACCAGGCAGTCCATTTTCTTCCTGCAAAATCTGCTTCTGCCTTCTGAACCTTATACTCCCCTATTTTTCTGGTTTCTGAGGAAATTTTCCAATTTAAAGGCCTGTCTTCTTCATAAGAATAAATATCCCGTCCTATTCTGTCTTTAAAATAAGTTTTTTGGTTAGCTTTATCTTTTTCTACAGAATAATTGATATTGGACCTCAGACCTTCCATCTGATCCCTGTTAATACTTCCTCTTCCACCGCCGCCTTGAAAGGCTTTCTGCATAATGGAATCTCTTTTAATTCTGTTTTCAGAGTAAAAAACAGATTTATCCTGAGAAATATCAAGATATGCATTTTCAGTTTTTATATCTGCTTTATTTTCCGCATCCGGCTTCATCGTTACCTGATATACAAATCGGTTGGCTTGTGCAGAAACCTGTTGTATAAACAATGCCAGAGCAATAATACTTAATTTTTTCATTTATATTTTTTTATTTAATTCAACTCAATTGGGTTTTGGTTCTGCCCTATCCCGTTTTTAAAAGAAAGATCACTCATATTGGCAGTTGACATCGGAAAATCCTGTCCATTATTGCCCATTCCCCGGTGCATTCCTCCGCCTGAATGACCGCCGCCTCTCATGCCACCACCATTCATTCCGCCTCCATGTCTTCCGCCTCCATTAAAATCCATAGGCTTCTCACCAGAAGCTCCATTTCCTGCCATTATTTTACGGTTTTTTCCAAATTCCAATTCTAATGCCGCTTTATCTCCATGAAAATTTACTCTTGTACTTTGCTTCGCCTCTGTACTGATTGATTCCTCAAAAGCATTATTAATGGTTATTTTTTGAACCAGATCAAACTTATAATCTCCCTTATCGTCTTCCAGTTTCACAATCAGTCCCGGTAATCCTGAAAACTTATAAGGTCCATCAGAAACAGGAATATCTTTTGTAAACCAGGCAGTCCAGATCCTGCCTCCAAAATTAACCTCCGCTTTTTGCGCTGTATATCCGTTTTGTTTTTCTACAATATTCGAAACAGTCCATTTTATAGGTCTGTCTTCCTGATAATAAATTTGTTTCCCGGCTACTTTATCATAATAGTACACTTTTTGTTCCGGAACATTCTTAATAATAAAATATTCAAAAAAAGTAGGTTCAGCAGATCTTCTTCCCTCCAGTTTTGAAAAATCTTTTTCTTCTTTTTTATGAGTTTCTTTTACCTGCGATTTAAAAGAAGCCAAAAGAGAATCCCTTATTAATTTATTTTCACTGATAAACAAAGACCTATTGTTTTTAATATCCAGAAAAGTTCTTTCACTTTTCATACTTACCAGATTAATGGAGTCTGGATTCACCAGTGTTGCATATACATATCTTATGGTTTGTCCATTAGACATTATGGCCGAAAACAATACACAAAAGACCAGCAGTTTTTGTTTCATGATTCATTTTCTTTATAGATAAAAAATAGAATTCAAGGTTAAAATCAAAAAGCAGATCCTTCGGTTTAAAGGAGAAATTTATAGAACTTTAACACAAATCATCAGACTTTAAATCGCCTATTAAGATCAGAATCATTAAAATAGATATCTTCGATTTGAGATTGCGGAAATTAGTTCGTATTTTTGCATCATTAAATCATTCTAAATAAATACAATGATAAAGGTATCAGACTATGCAAAGGAGAAAGCCATCCAGTTAATGACGGAAGATGGTTTTAACCCTGCTGAAGATTATATAAGAGTTGGGGTAAAAAGCGGCGGATGCTCTGGTTTAGAGTATGTTTTAAAGTTTGACAACCAAAAAACAGACACAGATCAGGTTTTTGAAGATAATAACATTAAAATTATTATAGACAAAAAATCCATCCTTTATTTAGCAGGAACAACTCTTGAATATTCAGGAGGATTGAACGGGAAAGGGTTTGTTTTCAACAACCCGAACGCATCCAGAACATGTGGATGTGGAGAATCATTTAGTCTTTAGAGAAAAGACATAAGATACTAGACCTCAGATAAAAAATGAAGTCTAAAATCTGAAATCTAAAAAATTATAATGAGTAAATATACTGAAGACGATTTAAGAGTCGATCTAGAAAATAAAAAATATGAATTCGGTTGGGAAACCAAAATTGATTATGAAGATTTCCCGATTGGTTTAAATGAGGATATCGTCCGTGCCATCTCCGCGAAAAAAGAGGAGCCGGAATGGATGACTGAATGGCGTCTGGAATCTTTCAAAATCTGGTTAAAAATGGTGGAGCCTACCTGGGCTAACATTAAATATGAAAAACCAGATTTTCAAGCGATTCGTTATTACGCAGCTCCAAAAGCAAAACCTGAACTGGAAAGCCTTGATCAGGTAGACCCTGAATTATTGAAAACTTTCGAAAAGCTAGGGATTAATATTGAGGAGCAAAAAAGACTTTCAGGAGTTGCTGTAGATATTGTAATAGACTCTGTTTCTGTGAAAACAACATTCCAGGATACATTGGCAGAAAAAGGAATTATTTTCTGCTCTATTTCTGAGGCTATTAAAAACCATCCTGATTTAGTAAGAAAATATCTTGGAAAAGTAGTTCCTAGAGGAGATAACTTCTATGCAGCACTGAATTCCGCAGTATTCTCTGATGGAAGTTTCTGTTATATTCCTAAGGGTGTAAAATGTCCAATGGAACTTTCCACTTACTTCCGTATCAACCAGGCGGGAACAGGACAGTTTGAAAGAACGCTTGTGATTGCTGATGAAGGAAGTTATGTTTCTTATCTTGAAGGATGTACAGCTCCGTCAAGAGACGAAAACCAGCTTCACGCTGCAGTTGTGGAATTAATTGCACTAGACAATGCTGAAATCAAATATTCAACGGTACAGAACTGGTATCCTGGTAATGAAGAAGGAAAAGGAGGGGTATTCAACTTTGTAACGAAAAGAGGTCTTTGCGAAAGAAGTGCAAAAATCTCATGGACGCAGGTTGAAACAGGTTCTGCTGTAACGTGGAAATACCCTTCTTGTATTTTGAAAGGTGACAACTCCATCGGAGAGTTCTACTCTATCGCTGTAACGAACAATCACCAATATGCAGATACAGGAACAAAAATGATCCACATTGGAAAAAATACCAAGTCAACGATCATTTCTAAAGGGATCTCTGCAGGAAAATCTCAAAACTCCTACAGAGGACAGGTAAAAGTAATGCCTTCTGCAAAAGGAGCAAGAAACTTCTCTCAGTGTGATTCTTTATTGATGGGTAATGAATGTGGAGCACACACATTCCCTTATATTGAAATTAAAGATCCTACCGCACAGTTGGAACACGAAGCAACCACTTCGAAAATTGGAGAAGATCAGATTTTCTACTGTAACCAGAGAGGTATTGATACAGAAAGAGCCATTGCTCTTATCGTAAATGGATTCAGTAAAGAGGTTTTAAATAAACTTCCAATGGAATTTGCTATCGAAGCACAAAAACTACTTGAAATTTCATTAGAAGGATCAGTTGGATAATCCGTTGAAAAGATAATTCCTATGAAAAAGTTATTACTGGTATTTTTTGGATTTATTTTTCTAAGCCTTTCCGCTCAGGAAAAAGCAGGATTTCAACTTTCAAGTCATATTCTTGACATCTCACAGGGACAACCTGCAGGAAAAGTTGAAATACAGCTGGAAAAATATAATGAAACTACTAAACAATGGGTTTCTCTTGGTAAAAAGCAAACTGATAATAATGGCAGGGTTTCAGATTTTTTACCATATCAAAAGGCCGGTAATAATGGAAAATACAAACTTGTATTCTTTATAGAGGATTATTACAAACATAAAAATATAGAAAGCTTCTATCCATCTATTGAAGTAATATTCAAGATAAAAGATAATGAGCATTATCATGTTCCCATCACTTTATCACCTTATGGATATTCCACATACAGAGGAAGCTAGTACAATTATAAAAAGAAAAAGTTAGCAAGAATGTTACAAATTAAAGACCTTCACGCCAAAATTGAAGACGGCGCAGAAATATTAAAAGGAATTAACCTTGAAATAAAGCCAGGCGAAGTTCACGCTATCATGGGGCCAAACGGAGCTGGTAAATCTACCCTTTCTTCTGTAATCGCAGGTAAAGAAGATTACGAAGTAACAGGTGGAGAGATTCTTTTCCAAGGAGAAGATATCATTGAAGATGCTCCTGAAGACAGAGCACACAAAGGAATCTTCCTATCTTTCCAATATCCCGTGGAAATTCCGGGAGTTTCTGTAACGAACTTCATCAAAGCTGCTTTAAACGAAACAAGAAAGGCAAATGGATTGGAAGAAATGCCGGCAAAGGAAATGCTTGCATTAATCCGTGAAAAATCTGAAAAATTAGGCATCAAGAAAGATTTCCTTTCAAGATCGCTGAACGAAGGATTCTCTGGAGGGGAGAAAAAAAGAAATGAGATCTTCCAGATGATGATGCTTAACCCTAAATTGGCTATCCTTGATGAAACGGACTCAGGATTAGACATCGATGCATTAAGAATTGTAGCGGATGGGGTAAACCACTTTAAAAATGAAGGAAACGCAGTTCTTTTGATTACTCACTATCAAAGATTGCTTAACTATATTCAACCTGATTTCGTTCACGTTTTAGCTAACGGAAAAATCATCAAAACAGGTGATAAATCTTTAGCATTAGAGCTTGAAGAAAAAGGGTACGACTGGCTTCTTAACTAAGAAGAAGTATTATTTCAGAGATTAAAAACTTTCGCGGTCATTCATAAATGTAGCAAAAAAGAATCTCTAATATTAAAAATTGGATTCACTGTTTCTCGGAACAGCAATATTTTTAGTTCAAAATAAAAAGAAAAAATGGTGCAAACCACAGATATACCAGTAATGGCATTAAAAGAACAAATCATCGAAAACCATCATGAGTTTTTGGAGAGCCTTCGTCACAGATTTCTGGACGACAATAGAAAAGCCGCTCTTCAAAAGTTTGAAAACATGGGTTTTCCGACAAAAAAAGACGAAGAATATAAATATACCAATCTAAAGGAGATCACGGAAAAAAGCTACAACTTCTTCCCGAAAGAAAACCACAATATCACTAAAGAGCAGTTTGATGAATTGCATCTTGGAGAAGAAAATTTTGATTGGATTGTTTTTGTAAATGGTAAACTTCACAAAGAACTTTCAAAAGTTTCTATTGAAAATGTTGAATTTCTATCATTCAATTATGCATTGAATGATGACAAACATAAAGAGGTATTTGAAAAATACTTCAATACAATTGCTTCCAAAGACTTAGCTTTCACCAACTTAAATCTTGCGTACTGTAAGTATGGTTTCTTCCTGAAGGTTCCTAAAAATGTAGTGATTGAAAAGCCTATTCATGTTTTCTATATTTCTCAAAATCAAGAAGAAAACACATTCTACAATACAAGAAATTTACTAATTGTAGAAGATGGAGCGAAAGTTGAAGTTATTGAAAGTCACCATAATTTTGATGACACTTATGTGTTAACGAACTCTGTGACAGAAATCTTCACTTATCCAAATGCAAAAGCAGACTGGCACAAACTTCAGAACGACAACAATACTTCTTACCTTGTAGATCATACCTTCGCAAAACAGGAGAAAGACAGCTTAACCACTGTGAACACATTCTCTTTTGGAGGAAAATTGGTAAGAAACAACCTTGACTTTATTCATAATGGATCAAATATCAATTCATTCATGAACGGAATCACAATTATCGGAAAAGATCAGTTGGTGGATCATCATACTGCTGTTCACCACAACTTCCCGAACTGTGAAAGTTACCAGAACTATAAAGGAATCTTCGATGGTAATGCCCACGGAGTTTTCAACGGAAAAGTTTTTGTTGATAAAATCGCTCAGAAAACCAATGCTTACCAACAGAATAATAATGTATTGCTAAGCGAGGGGGCAAGTATTGATACCAAACCTCAATTGGAGATCTTTGCAGATGATGTAAAATGTTCTCACGGATGTACAGTAGGTCAGCTTAATGAAGATGCACTATTTTATCTGAGAGCAAGAGGAATCTCTAAAAAAGAAGCACAGGCACTACTTTTATATGCCTTTGCTAATGATGCTATGCAGAATATCGATATTGAACCTCTAAAAGAGAAAATTTCAAAGCTTTTAGCTGAGAAATTGGAAGTAGATATAGAATTTTAATCCTTATATAATTGACAATAAAAAAGCACTTCTTACGAAGTGCTTTTTATATTTATACCCTTTTGGGCTATTTCTTTAACCAGCTTTGGTTGTCCTTATTTTCTGAACGTTTCTTTCCGTTATCAAAATTATAAGCTAAACCTACTCCTAACGTTTGTTTCAACTGGGTTTTCCATATCTGGTTGTGGTCATACAACAGATCCAATGTTACATTCGTAGAGATATATTTATTGATCTTCATGCTTAAAATTCCGCTATATCCAAGCACTAACCTTTCCGGGTGGTCCAGGTAATTTGAAAATACGGAAGCCGTGTTAAGCAAAGTGATGTTCTCCATAATTTTCAGCTTATACATGGCTGTTCCCAAGAAACCGAACTGGAAAAGAGAAGAATCACCATCATTTTTAAGTCCATAAGTTCCTGCTTTTTGAAGATCTTTATCCAAAACAAAGGTCCATCTGGCGTTTGCAGGACGTAGCGTCACGGTAAGATTATCATCCGGACGATATGTAACCCCTGCCCCAACGCTCAAGTAACCTGGTGCCATAAAGTTTGAAATTTTCTTTGCATCAGGATTGTTACCATCTTCATAACCTGGAGCAAATTGGGTCTGAATACCCATACCTCCGGAAATATACCAATGTTTAGCAAACTCTCTACCATAGTTTGTAGATAAGTTAATAACATCCTGAGTCTTTCTTACTCCGGTACCTTGAGTGTTGTTTTGTCCGTAACCAAGAATAATGATGTTTTCCCAAAGGTCTTTGCCTTTTTCATAAGTAAGATTGTAATTGACACCGGCAAGCCATCCTACGTTGTTGGCTCCCCCACCTATCCAGTTTGAAAAGGCAGCCTGGTTAAGCATTAGAGTATTTTGTCCTTGAATAGACCAGGCCTTAACACTATCTGCTGCAGGAGCATCAGTTTTTGTTTCCTGGGCCAGGGCCATAGCTCCAAAAGAAACGGAAGCGATTAATAAAACTTTTTTCATAATTAACGATTTCCTACAAATGTATAAATAATAATTTACGCCAAGATAAAACTCACCTTAAAATGAATTGCTCCTAATTGAAAATACAATTATAACAAAATGGAAATAAAACACTTAAATGGCCATCACACCCATAGCAAACTTAAAACAACTTAAAATCTGAACATTTAAACAAGAAAAAAGCACCTCGTCGCGGAAGTGCTTTTATTATTGAATATTGAATATTGATTGTTTATTTTTTAATCCACCATTGGCTGTCTTTACGATCAGAACGTTTTACTCCATTATCCAAGGTGTAAGCAAATCCAATTCCCAGGGTTTGTTTTAACTGTGTTTTTTCAATCTGGTTATGATCATACAGCAAATCTAATGAGATATTGGATGAGATATATTTGTTCACTTTTAGATTCAGAAGTGCTCCATAAGCCAACACCAGCCTATCGGGACGGTCCAGGTAATTGGAAAAGATTGAAGCTGTATTTGTCAAATGAACATCTTCCATGATTTTCAGCTTATAGATTGCTGTTCCCAAGAAACCAAACTGGAAAAGAGAAGAATCACCATCACTTTTCAAACCATAACTGCCTGCAAACTGAAGTTCTTTATCTAAGACAAATGTCCATCTGGCATTGGTAGGACGTAAGGTTACTGTAAGATTGTCATTGGGTCTGTACGTGATACCCATCCCGACATTCATGTAACCAGGTGCCATGAAATTTGAAATTTTCTTGGCTTCCGGATTATTTCCGTCCTCATATCCAGGGGCAAACTGAGACTGAAAGCCTGCTCCTAAAGAAAAGTACCAACTCTTGGAAAACTTTCGCCCGTAGTTTGTAGAAACGTTGATGACGTCTTGGGTTTTTCTTACGCCCAGCCCTTTAGTATCATTCTGCCCATACCCAAGAATAATAATATTTTCCCAAAGATCATTATCTTTTTCATAGGTAATATTGTAATTGGCACCAGCCAACCAACCAACGTTATTGGCTCCCCCACCTACCCAATTCGAAAAGGCTGCCTGATTAATCATTACCGTGTTTTTTCCTAACACTGACCAGTATTTTACTGTGTCTACCTTCACGGAATCTTTTTTCAACTCTTCTTGTGCACTTGCATAAATCCCCATAAATATGGAAAGAATCAATAAAAACTTCTTCATTACTCTGATAATTTCAATGCAAAAATATTAATATAATTTTTTTTAAAGGTAAATTTAGCCTTAAACAATGTACTTTTTCTAGTTTTCAACCTATTGACAACAAAATACTTCAATGAAACAAATGCCAAAATAAGAGGTTTAAAATTTAAATTTAATACCTTTTGTCTTAAAATCAGGAGAGTAGAAACCGTTTCATCGCCAAATTTTCCGAAATTTATCATTGGCTTTTGATTTGACGTACAATCTCCATGTTTAAAAATGTAATTTCCAAAAAAGCGATTATATACCCTTTGCTGATGCTATCTGCAATGTGGTTGGGATATTTTTTACAGATGCATGGCTTTTTTGGAAGTTGTTTCGGAGCCATTATTCCATTGGTACCGGAAGGACTGCTGGGAATACTAACCTCTCCTTTATTACATGGAAATATAGATCATATTATAGGAAACTCCATTCCCATAGCAGCATTGATGTTTCTGTTGTATCAATTCTATCCCCTAGTTGCCAATAAAGTGTTCTTTATAGGATGGGTTGCCACAGGACTTTTGGTATGGTTGCTCCCTCCAATTGACATTATGACCGGTGAATATATGTACACCTGTACCATCGGAGCCAGTGGTGTAGTATATGTATTAGCCTTTTTCCTCTTCTTCAGTGGGGTTTTTAAATGGAATATGAAATTTCTGACTATTTCCTTACTGGTTGTTTTATATTATGGAAGTTTAGTATGGGGAATGCTTCCCGAAGAACTGTTCTATAATATGCAGGAACCTAGTAAAATATCATGGCAGGCTCACCTTTCCGGGGCTATTGTAGGAAGTATTATTGCTTTTGCTTTTAAGAATGTAGGAGAGAAAAAGAAAAAATTCATTTGGGAATATCCTAATTATTATAGTGAAAAGGATGATAAGCTTTGGCAGGAATACAAAGAAAACCACCCGGAAGACTTTATGGAACTCCCATATAAAAAAAGAGATGATATCTGGGATCATTTGGATAAATTAAGAGGAAAATAAAACTTATTTCATTACATTTGATAAAAAGCACACATGATTTCCGAAGAATATTTATATGCCATCGCATTGCGCGAAAGCAGTCAGATTGGCGACATCAATTTCTATAAACTTATAAGAACTTTTGGAAGTGCAGAAAATGCATGGAAAAAAGCAAAAAGAGAATACAAAAAACTAGAAGGCATTGGACAAAGAACAGTTGCTGACATTGGGAATGAAAATTATCTGAAGTTTGCAGAAAAAGAACTGTCATTTTGCGAAAAGAACAATATCCAAATCAAATTAAGACACCTTGATGAGGTATCCAGCCTTCTTAACGAATGTATTGATGCTCCTGCAATTGTATATCAAAAAGGAAACATTGATAAGCCACTTCAAAAGATAAGCATTGTTGGAACCCGAAATATGACTTCTTACGGAAAACAGTTTATTGCCGATTTTTTTGAAGCCACTCAATCTTCAGAATATGTTTCTGTAAGTGGTCTTGCTTTAGGAGTAGACAAAGAGGTTCATGAGCAGTCTATCTGTAGTCAGAAACCAACCATCGCAGTTCTTGCCCATGGTTTTGAGTTCTTATATCCTGCCAAAAACAGAAAACTTTCAGAAAAAATTCTTCAGGAGGGCGGTGTTTTATTAACAGAATTCAGTTCGGCAAGAAAGCCGGATCGTGAAAATTTTATTCAGAGAAATAGAATCGTGGCAGGACTTTCTCCCGCAACCATTGTAGTAGAAACAGGATTTGGAGGCGGATCTGTAAGTACTGCAGCTTTCGCCAATGATTATAACAGAGAGGTCTTTGCTCTTCCGGGGAAAATTACAGATGTTCACAGCCAAGGCTGTAATCAATTGATTTTGCATAACAAAGCGACAGCTATTTCTACCATCAAAGATCTTATCAGTATGCTTGGCCTCCATAATCCAAAAGAAAAAATTGCTGAGCTTTTTCCTCATAGCGAAACAACAACACAATTAACTGACAATCAGGAAAATATTTATCAATTCATTAAGCAAAATCCACAGATTTCTCTGGACGATCTTGCACAGGAAATTGACCTTTCATCGCATAAAATATTACCAATTATTTTAGAATTAGAACTTTTAGGGAAAGTAAAATCATTTTCCGGGAGACAATTTATTGCAAATTAAGAATTAACGATTTCTTAATACTGCATTATTTCACACATAACATTTCATTTTTAATAAATTTTAATCATAAATTATTAATTTAATAATATTTCCAAACATTATTATTTAATTTTTAACAATCTTAAAATAGAGTGTTGTGAATCTTGAAAAAAAAATTAAATTTGTTGACAATAATATTCAACCTTAATATATGGAACAATATAATATTGACCAGAAAATCCAAGAGTTTATTGCAAAAATTGAAGCAAAAAATCCTAACGAACCGGAATTCTTACAGGCTGTAAAAGAAGTTGCCGTAACTGTAATTCCATTCATTGCTACGAGAAAAGAATATACCGGAATGAAGCTGCTTGAAAGAATGGCTGAAGCTGAAAGAATTATTATCTTCAGAGTTCCATGGGTTGATGATAAAGGAGAGATTCAGGTTAACAGAGGTTTCAGAATCCAAATGAACTCTGCTATTGGACCATACAAAGGAGGAATTCGTTTCCACCCTACTGTAAACTTATCAGTTCTGAAGTTCTTAGCTTTCGAACAAGTGTTCAAAAACTCTTTAACTACTCTTCCAATGGGTGGTGGTAAAGGAGGTTCAGATTTCGATCCACAAGGAAAATCTGATATGGAAGTAATGCGTTTCTGCCAGGCTTTCATGACAGAATTATGTAAGCACATCGGTCCTGAAACAGACGTACCTGCAGGAGATATCGGTGTAGGAGCAAGAGAAATCGGTTATTTATTCGGACAATACAAGAAAATCAGAAATGAATTTACTGGAGTTCTTACAGGAAAAGGTCTTGCTTATGGAGGTTCATTAATCCGTCCTGAAGCGACAGGATACGGGGTGGTATACTTCGCTGAGCAAATGCTTAAAACAATCGGACAGAATTTCCAAGGAAAAACAGTAACTGTATCAGGTTTCGGAAACGTGGCTTGGGGAGTTATCAAAAAAGCAACTGAGCTTGGAGCAAAAGTGGTAACACTTTCTGGTCCTGATGGATATATCTATGATAAAGATGGTATCAGTGGAGAAAAAATTGACTATTTATTAGAACTTAGAGCTTCTGGAAACAACAGAGCTGAGGACTATGCTAAAAAATATCCATCTGCTGAATTCCACGCTGGAAAACGTCCTTGGGAAGTGAAGTGTGACGTAGCATTCCCTTCTGCAACGCAAAACGAATTAGATTTAGATGATGCAAGAAAATTAGTTGAAAACGGGTGTCTTTGTGTAACTGAAGCGGCTAATATGCCTTCTACACTAGATGCAATCAACTATTTCTTAGACAATAAAGTGTTATTCTCTCCTGGTAAAGCATCCAACGCCGGAGGTGTTGCAACATCAGGATTAGAAATGACTCAGAACTCTATCCGTCTTAACTGGACTTCTGAAGAAGTTGACGCAAGATTAAAGGAAATCATGATCGGTATCCACAAAGCTTGTAGAGACTACGGAAAAGACGAAGACGGTTATGTAAACTACGTAAAAGGTGCCAATATTGCCGGCTTCGTAAAAGTAGCAGAAGCAATGTTAGCTCAAGGAGTTGTGTAACACAAAAATATAAAGGTTGGGAAAAATCCCGACCTTTTTTGATACAGCCTGTTCCCGGGATAATGGGAAAAAAGTAAAAAGTGAAAGGAGAAAGCGCTGCTATATGCAGCGCTTTTTTATTTTAAGTATTCGTCAATTTCTATGCTCCTATTTTCATTATTAGCATCTTCTATAGCTTTCAGAATCATTTTAATCTGAGTTTTATTAATTATATGTTGATTAAAAAATACATACTCAATAGCCTTTGTATTTCTAATATCTTCTAATGGATTATTACTAAGCAGAACTAAATCCGAATGGTAGCCTATTTTTATCTTCCCGGTTTTACTTTTCATCCATTGACCGGGCTCCACAGTAGCAGAATAAATGGCTTGTGAATTGGTCATTCCGGATTTAGATAATGATTCTAATTCATCATGAAGAGAAAATCCAGGAACAACGGTTGCTACAGTAGCATCTGTTCCGGCCATAATGGAAACTTTGTGATCTACCAGTGTTTTTGTCATAATATGAATGGCCTCTGCATAGGTCTTCCAATATGTCAATGATAATTTTCTTGCACCCGGATCATCTTTTCCATTATACTCATATCCATTTCTACCAGGCAGCCAGCCGGATTTGTACAATGGAGTTCCTTCAACAATCTTCGGATTGACATATTTTAATTCTATTTCTTTAAGTTTAGATTTTAAATTAAATCTTTGCCCTACAAAACTTTCACACAACCAAACCGTTGAAGTAACACTAATATCATTCTGTTTTAGGTTTTTCGCAATTTGGGCTGAACGTACTTTTAAAAATGCAAGATATTCATTAGGATTTTTAGCTATTGACTTTCCAAAATCTTCAATAGTTTTCTTGGTTATTTCTTCAATATGAGCTACTTCTTTTTGACCCGATTGATAAAAGGTATCTAAATTAACTAAAGGGATATGACCAATCACCGGAATATTATTTTCTTTAGCAATTTCAAGGGTTGTTTTAAACATCTCTGGATTTACAAAACCATACATTTTAATAGCATCATAACCTTGTTCTTTTATTTTTTTTATGCCTTTTTGAGCATCTTCTTTATTTGAATAGTCGACGGTCTTCCTTGTCCACGCATAATAATAACCCATCAAACCGCTTTCGCTATATATAGGCCGGGATGCAATAAACATTCGTGGGCCGAGGCCATTTTTCTGTATTGACTTTCTCCATTCCAATACAACATGCCTTCCTGCCATATCTCTAATATAGGTAACCCCATTCGCCAAGTATAAAAATAAGTCATTCTTACTTTCTTGTAAATGAGCATGGCTGTCTACAAGCCCCGGAATAAGATATTTGTCTGTACCATCAATAAGAGCAGCATCTTTATTTATAACCAGGTTTTCACTTAATTGAACAATCATACCATCTTTAATGAGTACATCTTGGTTTTTAATGAAATGGGTACAATCTTCTGAAAGGACATTAGCATTTCTTATCTGAACGATTTGGGATGATTTGATAAATGAAGAAAAATCAATAACCTTAGTAGACTTGCCCATGACTTTATTTAATTCATGATCTGCCCAAATAAAAACACAAATAAGAACACCAAGCAATGCTATAACCGAATACAGAACTCTCCTAATCCAAAGCTTTTTCATATATATTTATTTTTCTTTGGAAGGCAAAATAAAAACAAAAAAACCTTTCTGTAAGGTAATTTCAGGGATTAGGTATGAAATACGCGGTTTTAGGTACGGAAATTATAAGGATAATAAACGTTCCCTGTAATTTTTAGAAACAGGAAGTTCAATTTGAGTAAGATAAATGGTATCAGCATTTTTCCAAGCTTTAAAATGGGATGGATTGATCAGGTGTGAACGATGGATCTGGATCAAAAATTCAAAGTCATTCTGAACTTTTTTAAGTGTACTGCGAATGAGTTTTACTTTTAATTCACTTCCGTCGAGAAAGAAAATTTCGACATAATTTTGTGAATTAGAAACACAGATCACATCACTTTTTTTAATTTTTAAAATATCAAGCTTATTTTCACCTCTTATAATGATTGTATCGTCTTTTACAGGAATTAATGAAACAATATATATTCTTGCCAGAATGATTATGGGTGTTGAAATCAAAGCTGATTTAAGAATTATTACCTTCAAAAACTTAAAAAAATCATATCCTCCATTCAAAACAGGACTTTTATAAAAACAATAAGTACCAACCCAAAAAAGAAGTTGAAAAAAAAGAATACTTATTACTTCAAATCCGATATTCCATTTTAATAGTTTATCATAAACCCTTTTCTGAAGAATAGCGATTATCCCATAACATAAGAATGCAATTACACTAAATCCTATGCTAATTATCGTCCACATCTTAAAACTGATCGTTCCATCATCAAATGGTCTTATAAAAAAAGCGAAAATGAAAAGCCATATACTGAGGAAAGCTCCTATCAGTAAATGATGCTTAATGGAAGGGTTTAATCTTTTCATTAAAAAAATTAAGTTGGGCCCAAATAGTTGGGTTATATTTTTAAATCTGAAATATACGTAAATAATATAGTGAGTGATTCCAAAAATGAAGTACTTACAAAAAAATCCTGAAATACAGGATTTCAGGATTCAGACTAGTGTTTGCTAAAGTACTATCACTTTTTCTTTTTAGATTTCTTTTCTTCTTTTGTTCCTTCCGCAGGCTTTGTAGCTTCCATCGTAGTTCCTGTACTAACGGTGGCTTCAGCTACAGGTGTTGCTGTTGAAGCTTCCGTTGTACTGGTACTTTGATTCTTCCCATTAGTAGTGGTAGAACTCCAATCCGTTTTGGTTTCCGTTGTCTGTGGTTGAGTTTGCGTTGTTGTTTGGGAATTCGTCGTGCTTTCAGCTGGCTTCTGAGTTTGTGTTTGAGCCGATACTGTGATGGCTCCGACTAATGCAAATGCTGCCGTTAAAAATAACTTTTTCATAATGTAATATTTAAATGATTGTTTAACTTAAACGAAATATCATTTATTAAAATTATGCGTAAATCACTTATTTAACGTACTTTATCATTATTTAAGAGGATTTTACAAAATCAATAATTGGAAAACTGTAGGCTGAAAGAAGAACTTTTTAAACAATATTTAATCAAATAACAAGTATTAATTAGATGTCCACAGCATTTTTATTTCCCATCCTCCAGCTTGATTTTCTTAACAATTATTTTCCGACATTCTTCATCATTTTCTCCACAAACTCAAAAGCGGCAGGACAAATCACCGTATTTTTCAACATCAGATTATTGATCTGGTAAATTTTTTTACGATCAGTATGAGGATATTCTCTGCAGGCTTTTGGTCTTACTTCATAGATAGAACAGGTATTGTCATCATTCAGAAAAAAACACGGAAGGTTCTGTAGCACTTTGTCATTGTCTTCATCCACTCTTAAGAACTTAGTTTCAAAATCAGCTGATTTCATACGCAGGTGTTTGGCAATACGCTCAATATCCTTCTCAGTATATAATGGTCCTGTGGTTTTACAGCAATTGGCACACTGCAAACAGTCTATTTCATCAAAAACTTCATCATGAGTCTCCTGTACTATATAATCGAGATTTTTGGGCGGTTTTTTCTTTAATCCGTCCAGAAATTTTTTATGTTCTTTCTGCTTTTGTAAAGCTTGCTTTTTATAAAAATCTAAATTCATTTATTCTTTATTTCCTGCCTGCATCGGAAGGTCAGCTCTTTGATATTCATTGATCTTATCCAGATCTAAAATGGTAGCAATATTCTTTTTATCAGGGTAATACATAGGAACAAATTTCGCCCCGTATACAATCTCACCCGTCACATACGAAGATCTCTGAACCACGGTATTTGAAAAGACTTCATCAAATGCCCTTACCTGAACAATGATCTCGATATCTGTACTTTTAAAATCGTCCTCAGAGAAACCGAAAAACGGTGAACTTTCATTTATTTTATGCACAACCGTCCAATTTAGAGCCAGCGTATTGATTTTACTTAAGTGTGTTTCCAACCTGTAAAAATTACTCTTAGAAACCTCGTTATCAATTACTTCGATAGCTGTAGACACAATCACATCAGCATCTGTCAGTGCATTATTTTTATAAGGTGCTAATCTGAACATGAGAGCCGTACTTTCTTCAAAAGGTGCAATTACTGCAATATCTGAGAACCTTAAATAAGCTCTCGGTCTTGAAAATCTCCCATAGAAGAGTCCCGTTGCAATGGCAAAGGTAAGCAATCCCAGAAAAGCTTCAAAAGTGGCCACTAAACTAGCCAAAAAACCAACAGGAGCAATTCTTCCATATCCTACAGTAGTAAATGTCTGTGAACTGAAAAAGAAAACATCAATAAATTCATTCAATGGATCACTTTTATCTATTCCGGTAAGATGCTCTACTCCAATCAGGTAATAAATCATGGCAAATATGAGGTTGATCACAATATATGCTACGACGAGATACGAAATAAAACGAAATGAGGACAGATTCAGCATGGTATGATACCAACTAAGACTGTTGAAAACATTCACCCCTGTTCTCTTCACATTCGGGAGACCATCTTTATTGATGAATCTTCCTGAGGCATTGCTTCCGAAACCACTATTCTCAGTGTTTTTCTGACGGATCTTTTTTCTGAATCCTCTTGTCATCTTATATCATTTATTATTGAAGAACTTAATTACCCACCATGAATCTCACCCCGTTTCCGGATACAAAGATAAAATATTGTTTTCATGAATTTTATCAATTGAAACCTTTACTCATTCAATTTGAATTTACAGTAAATTTGGAACATGAAAAAGCTTGAATCAAGAGAAGATATTGAACACCTGGTTAATTCATTTTATGCCAAAGTAGTAAAGGATGAAACGATTAGTTTCTTCTTCAATGATATTGCTAAAGTTGATTGGGATAAACACCTTCCAAAAATGTATTCTTTTTGGGAGTCTATTCTTTTTGGGCAAATGACCTACAAAGGAAACCCTATGGGTGTACATTTTCCGATTAATGAAATACAGGCTATGGAGCAAAAGCACTTCGACAAATGGCTTGAGCTATGGAGAACAACCATTGAGGAGAATTTCGTAGGTGAAAATGCTGATATGGCCATCTACAAATCAGAGAACATTGCCAAACTGATGGCTTTTAAAATGGAATTGGCGAGAAGACTCTAGCTGGATTCTGGTTCTGAAGTTCGATGATAATTTTCTCTAAGGAACAATTACGGTAAAGATATATGCTGCCAAATTCACTAATAACACAGTTCCGTATAGGATATTTGTTTTTCCGCGGCTTAATGAAAGCATTACAATAAACACGGATAAAGAGAGCAAAATAATATCTTTTTTATCTAATCCCAGAACTAATGGGATATCATACATGATACATACTACAGAAACTGCAGGAATCGTCAAGCCGATACTTGCCAATGCTGAACCTAAAGCAAGATTTAAACTGGACTGGATCTGATTGGCTCTTGCCGCACGAATAGCTGCAACTCCCTCAGGAAGAAGTACCACACCCGCAATAATTACCCCTACCAAAGATTTTGGAGCCCCTACACTCTGTACCATACCTTCTATAGTATCAGAAAGTCCTTTTGCCATTAAAACAACAATAACCAAACAAACTACGAGAAAACCAAAACTGATCAATGTCTTGGGTAATGAAGGAATATAATGCTCTTCAGGATGCTCATCAGGAACGATAAAATAACTTCTGTGTCTTACAGTCTGTACCATCAGGAATACTCCGTAGATAACCAAACACGCAATAGACACAAAAATAAGCTGTGCCTGATTATAGAATGGTCCATTGACACTTGATGTGAAATTTGGAAGGACAAGAGTAAGAATAAGAATTGAGACGGTACTTACCAGATATGTTGTAGCAGAAGTTCTGGCGAAGAATTGTTCATGATATTTAACACCACCTACCAATATACAGATTCCCAAGATACCGTTAAGAATAATCATAACAGCGGCAAAAACGGTATCTCTGGCCAGTGTGATCGCCTGATCTCCACCGGCAACCATCAGTGAGATAATCAATGCTACTTCAATAATTGTAATACAAAGCGCAAGAATAATGGTACCAAAAGGTTCTCCTACTTTATGGGCAACCATTTCTGCATGGTGTACTGCCGATAAAACACTCCCAATTAATAAAATTCCTGCTATAACATCATAAACAACCCCATTTCCCATCAATCCCGAGAAGTAGTAAACAACCGCAAGGACAGGAAAAACATAGGTGTAGTGTAAAAATTCTTTTGGTCTCATAAAGTGACTACAAAATACAAAAAATCTATAATATTTTCAATATCAAAAGAAAATATTAATAATATTTTAATGAGGCCAGAAGTTAAAGTCCTGATAATCCGTCAACATATGAAATAATAATCCAATTCCTATAATTCTGACATTTCCTCTAAAAAATAACATCAAAAAATACACCGCAATGGCATAATAGGAATGTAAAAAGTGAAAACCTATACTTTCCCGTGACGGATCAAAAATGGGATTGGCAAAAAGGTGGTCCAGATCTACCAGCATGGTCGCCAATAAAATAAGATATACCTTCTTCCAGTTTTTAGGATAAAAGACCAGTGCTATAAAGACTGGAAATACAAAATGTAAAAAATAATGTGTACAGGTTTTGAGCAAAGCAATTTCTGACGGAGCCATTAATGGATATTTTTCAGTTACCACCGTAAAATTAAGGGTAAATCTCCTTTCTTCGCTTTTATTTTCACCCAATAATTCTGTGATCTATTTCCATACAGCACATAATCGATGTCAGAAATAATACTTTTCTCCGTGTTGCTCAGTGCTTTCAAAGATGAATATAACAAAGCATTGTTTCTGATCAGGATGTAATTTTCTTTTAATTGAGGGGATACTATTACAGGTTTTCTGGTCGATTTTATGATAACCCCATTATTATTTCGGGTGATCTCATTGGGCTGAAAAGGAATTGCTGTGAATTGGCTTTCTCCATTAATCCACTTTTTAGATTGGAAATACCCCCATGTTTTCCCAGGATCTTTACTTTGAATATCAATGATATAATTAGGTTGTGTAATCTTCTGGAAGCTCTTTTTTTCAACCTCATTAAAATTATCATCATATTCATAACTGATAATGGTATCATTGACCTGTTCAAGATTTGCAGTAGCCTTTAAAGAAGTTGCCTGCGAGGAATCTACGATACTCTTATTGAAAAAAAGGCTGAAATTTCTGAGGTTCTCTTTGTCCAATTCAAGTTCCACAAACTGATTTCTTTTCTCAAGTTTTGAAGCGATGGAGTTAAAAGCTTCAGGGGTTGAATTATTTCTTATTTCAATTTCATCATCATGTAATTCGATAGAAAAGTTTTGAATTTTCTGTCCTGAAATGACAGAAATACTCCCCAATGTATTTTGAATAAACTGATCTGCTTCCCAAACTGGCTTTGAGGGAGATTGAAGAAGCTCCTTTTTAATTGTTTCAAAAGCAAAATCAGAAGTTCCTACAATGCAATGGCTGCCTTCTATCATTAAGAAAATCTGGTCCTTTTGAAAGTGATTATTCCCACTAGCAGTAAACTTTTGCTTTTTTAAAAAGGCAATAAGCCTCTGTGGATCTTTAAGTTCTAAAACACTGTACCACTCGGAGAATTTGGTATCTTTAACATGAAAAATCTGCAAAAAATCCGGAATTCTAATCCCTAAACCTCTCAGTGAACCAGATTTTTTTTCATTGGTACTACTTCCAGACCAACTGGAAGGGTGTGTTACAAAATTGAAGAGGTATTGTCCCGTTAATTTCTTAGTATCAATTAAAACAACTGCATCTGCATTTTCAGGAATATATTTAAGGTTTTTGTCTTTATAGAAACCTACAAAATACACAGCAACAGCAAGCAACAAAAGCAACGGGACAATAATCTTCTTTTTTTTCATCTATAAGATTTGTGGTTTCTTTTCTGTTTCTTTTGTTTTAAAAACCTGATCGAACACATCAAAGAAATACATTAAGCTATTCTCCGAAGAACCTTTGATATTATAATTCATTTCTGTCTGGATACTTTCTCCTTTAACTTCAGTTTTATAATACAATTCTCCTACACTTTTTCTGATCGCATCCAATGCTTTTCTTTCTTTAGGACTTTTGAATTCTTTATCTAAACCGGTTAAAAGTTTTTGGATATCCAATCTTCCGGATAAAGGATATTTAGCAGAATCTTTCGCCCATTTTCTGGAAATATCAGATTGGTTAACTGGTAAAATATTGTCTGCAGAGCTCATCAGATAGACAATTCCATCTTTTACAGTAAAGAACAGCTGGTCAATATATCCTCCATTTTTATCTTCTTTAAAAGTGTATAAGTCTCCTTTTTTAGAAAATCTTTTAGACAGTTTCTTATTGGTTGTCAGTAAATCAAAAATACGGGTCCAATATCCTTCGTTCTCCGTTGCAAAAGCAAAAGTGAAATTCGGAACAGCGATCTCCTTAGTTTTCTTTACTTCTTTTTCATTGAAATCAGCATCATATTCATAATCAGTATATTCTACTTTTTTGGATTTCAATTCATTCAAAACAAAAATTCCGTTTCCTGGAGCGATTTTGGTAATGGCTTCTTCATCCAGAACAATTTTCATGGTTTCCATAATAAGCTCCATTTCTTTTTTGTACTCATTTTCTCCTGAATTCCGGAGAAGACTGTACATCATGTCAAAGCATTTTGCTCCATTTACATTCATCGCATAGTAACCAACACTTTTTTCATTGATAAGCTGTAGAAGTTTTTTGTTTTTCTTTCCTTTATAAATGGCAGAAATATTCTTCTGAATCTCAGTATTTTTGTGCTGATAATTATTAACCAGCCTTACTTTGTCTTTATCAAAATATAAGTTGTAGGCATAGTTAGAATTGTACATATTTTTGAAGAACTGTCCATAACTATAATACTTCGTCATCTTGCCATAGATTCCTTCATTTACAATTCTTCCGTAATCTGTGTAAACAAAAACATCAGAATTAGCATCTCTGAACGAAAGCATTTCTTTAGGAACTTCAATGTTTAAATTTGAACTGAAATATAGATCAAACCTGTCCTCAGCATTCTTTTGAACAACTTTGAAATTTTCTTTGCGGATAGAATCCTGTTCTTTCTGATAGGCTTTTTCATACTCCTCATCATAAGCTTCGTTAGGCATCTCGTCTCCGTTTTCAGGATTCTCTGCACTTTCTTTTTCTTTGGGATATTGATGATGCTTTTGCAGGTATTTAATATCTTTCTGAATTCTTGCGATCTCGTTGTTATTGTCTTTAATACTTTCTTTCAGATACTTAATATCTTCCTTCAGACTTTTAATTTCCTCTTTATAATTAAAAGGTTTTTCCGGTTCATCAGTATAAACACCATCTGTAGTGGCATCTACAGCAACAGAATCAACGGCAACAGCATCAACGGCAACAGCAGTACTGTCTGCAACGGCTTCTGCAGCCCACAAATCTTTGTAAGGTTTGGTATAACTTATCATGCTCAGAACGGCTCTACTTTCATTCCAGGCAACAAAGATATCATCATCAATATCTACATAAGAATAGTTCTTTTTCTTGAAAACTTCCTGTCCCTTTTTCTTCATAGAATTGACAAAATCCTGGAATTTTTCGTTATTATCAATGATAAAATGAGTATTGTAAGTCTTAATAGAATCATTAAAACTTGCATAGTGATACTGAACAGCATCGTATTTGATTCCTGTTTTGGAATAATCTGTCCATGAAGGTTTTTCTTTACTCTTCTTGCTCAGTTCATGCAGCAAAGGATTCAGTTTATCCCAGTTTATTTTATTATTAAGCTGTTTTCCGTTGACTTCCATATAAAATACAGCATCAGACGGAATTTTCATGCTGTTTTGAGCAAAAACCAATGTAAAGCCAAAAAGTATAAAAATAATTTTTTGCGTTTTTAATAAGATAGATTTCATGACTATAGTTTAGAAATTTATTGAAAAAGAATTGTGTTTTGTATTTGTTTTTTCTGAAGAATCAAATCCAGAATATCAGCGTCTAGTTTAAGTGCTTTTTTGTTAGGAGAAAGCACATAAGTATTGTTTGTTTGTGATTTCACGGCATTTTCGAATTGCATGATGGAAGTGTATCGCGCATCATTAAAAACTTCTTTATCTGCCTTACTCATCTTATCATAATCTTCTTTGAAGGTATTGACTTTATTTCTTGTCAATGTCTTTTTCTCAAGATTCTGGCTGTAGACTTGTGTTGGAACCATTTTGCCCAATATTTTCTGAGCTTTTAGCTTTTCCAGCCCTGCATTAATGTTTTCAATTTTTTTGAAATTACAGCTCAATTTGATGATATAATTATCAAAATCCACGGACGTTTTTACATTGCTGATTCCCGGAGTTCCTTTAAAAATCTTAGCCGCTTCATTGATTTTGTTTTCAATTTCAGCTTTTTTGGGAACTTTTTTCCCATTGATGGTTTCCATCTTGGAGATTGAAGCTAATCTTGTTTTGCTCTTGCTGGCATTAAGAATGATGGTGTATTCTCCTGTACCATCTGCTTTTACATTCACTTTATCAAGAATATCAAAACAACTTGTCAGGAATAGCAAAGGGAAAAATAGAAGAAATAATTTAAGAAAATTTTTCATGATTGGTTTAAAACCACAAAATTACTTAATTCTGGCCTTAAATCCTTACAATCTTTATTTTTTTGAGCATAAATAGCTGTTTTCCGGTACTTTTTCAGACCGGAAACTCTACTACTTTTGGTTTTATTTTTAAATACGTCCTTTCAAATAATCCTGGCGAAGATCCTCATCCAGTTTTTCAATAGCATAGCGTAGGCAGGTTCTTGGCATTTCTTTATAGAACTCATTCAGATAGCCAATGAGTTCCTGTTCATTTTTATTCCCCATTTCCCTCAACAGCCAGCCATTAGCCTTATGCATCAGATCATGGGAATGTTTTAGGTTTCTTGTTACAAACTCTTTAGTGAGGTCAAAAGATCCTTTTTTGATGTAATGCATAGTTCCTACAACCGCAATTCTCTTATACCACATCTCATCCGCCTTAGAAAGATCTCTCAACAGGATTTCTTTCTCATTTTCATAAGCATATCTGCCAAGAATCTTATAACAGCTGGAATCTACCAAATCCCAATTATTAACATACTGAAGATGTTTAAGATAAAACTCCACGATTTCATCTTTTACGACTATGTCTTTTGCTTTTTCAAACTTTGAAATCAGCATAAAAAGAGCTGTTAACCGGTGTTCATGATATGCTGAAGAAAGTACTTCACTCAATTCTTTCAAACTGATTTTTGAGTAATATTCTTTAGCAACAGTTCTCTGATCAGGAACTTTTACCCCTAAAAACAGATCTCCCTCACCGTATTCTCCCTTTCCTGTTTTGAAAAATCTTGGAAAGAATTCAGCTTTTTCAGGAATGGATAAAACTGCAAGAGCCACCTGTATTTCTTTAACAATACCCGTATGCATGGATCATCTAATTTTAAAAACTAAGCATTTTTCTCTAAAACATTATTTTCCTGCTCCTCTTCTTCTTTTACAATCTGTTTAGGATTGGCTACCTTCGCTATGGTGAGCCCCTGAACAATAATAGAAAATACCACTACACAATACGTAATACTTAAGATTGTCTCACTGTATTCACTTTTAGGAATAGACATCGCCAATGCAATGGAAACACCACCACGAATTCCTCCCCAAACTAAAACTTTTACCGTTTGTGGGCTAAAACTCCTTCTTAGAGAAGTAAACTTCGTAGGTCCCCAGATGGAAATAAACCTTGCAAAGAGAACTACAAAAATGGCCAATAAGCCTGGGATCATGAAGTGCTTCAAATCTTTAATCATTAGAAGTTCAAATCCAATGAATAAGAATAATACTGCATTCAGAATTTCATCAATCAATTCCCAGAATTTAATAAGGTAATCCTGAGTAACAGATTTCATTTTAAAGTTCATATTAAAGTTCCCCATAAATAGCCCTGCGGCTACCATCGTTAATGGCCCTGAAATATGCATCTGTCTTGCAATAAGATAACCTCCCATCACCACGGAAAGAGTTACCAGCACGGAAATAATATAATCATCTACTTCACGCATTAACCTGGAAGTAACCCAACCTAACAAAACACCCAATAAAAGTCCCCCACCTGCTTCATGAAGCAGTAGCAGTCCTATACTTTCTACCCCAAGATCTACTTCTTTTCCAACAGCAAGTTGTAATACTACCGTAAAGACCACAACAGCCATACCATCATTGAAAAGAGATTCACCCGCCACCTTTGTTTCCAGCGATTTGGAAACTTTCGCCTGTTTCAGTACACTCAGAACCGCTACCGGATCGGTAGGTGAAATCAATGCTCCAAAAACAAGACAGTAGATAAACGGAAGCTGAATGCCTACATAGGGAAGTAAATAGAACATCCCAAAACCTACCACAAATGTGGAAATTACAACTCCTACAGTGGAAAATATCAGTACAGGCCTGAATTGTTCTTTAAGATCGTTGATATTAATGTGAATTCCTCCCGCAAAAAGAAGGAAATTAAGCATGGCTCCCATCAGAATTTCTGTAAAGTCTATGCTTTCCATTAAATTATTAAGATGTCCGAAAGTTCTTGGAAGTATCGTTTCTCCGAATAATACCAGAAAAATGGAAACCACAATGGCAATCACCATGATCCCGATGGTACTCGGAAGTTTTAAAAATCTGTAATTAAGATAGGCAAATATGGACGCTAATACAATTAATGCTGAAAATGAATAATATAATTCCACTAAGTGTTCTTTTTTAAATTAATTTATAAGTCTAAGTAAAGGACCTTGATGTATATTTTCTGACCACCTTTTTCCCAGATATCAAACATGCCATCCTTCGATGGCTTTGATCCTCTGGAGTAATCATTTCCTATATTCAGAATATTCAGCAGAATGTATTCATCCCCCACAGAATTCACAAGGTAGGCTGTTTTCTCAGACTTTCCGTCTCCGGAGCTCTTGATTCCGTCTGCAAGTGCCCGAAACTGACTCAGGTGATGCATAAAATTATTTCCATCCTTTAGAGAATCATATGCTCTGAGCAAGATTAGCAGAACGTCCAGATTGGTAGGGTCTTTCTCATACAAAGCCTTTCCCTGTTTGATACATTCTTCAAAATTATTTTGCTTAAAAGCTTCTGCCAGACTTTTGAAACCTTCATCTGAAGTATTGATCTTATCATCTCTAAAACTCCTTCCATAGTAAAGATATTGTGCTTCTATACTATCCAGAGATTTCGGATATCCTTTGTACTTAAAAATAAGTTTCTCGTAATTATATGGAGAATCAGAATTTTTAAGGCTCTTTTCAATGGCTTTAAAATCCACTTTCGATTTTTGGCTGAACCCAAAAGCCGAAAACATAATGAATAAAAGGAAAAAATGATATTTCATTAATTGTTGTTTTCTTCCTCTTCGTCATCAAAATATTCGAAAAGGAAATCATTGTATGGGAATCTGGAGATATGAATTTTCATGACTTCATCGTAGATCATTTTTTTCATTTCAGGGAAGTTCTCCTTCGTCAAAGCAGAAATAAAAACAGTTGGATGCTTTGATTTAGCCATCCATGTCTTTTTCCATTCTTCAAGGGAAACATTCTTTCTTGTACTAGGTGTCAGATCATCTTCATCTTTTTTCTCATAGCTAAAGCCATCAATTTTGTTGAATACCATAATCATCGGTTTCTGATGAGCATTGATATCCATTAATATCTGATTAACAGAGTCGATGTGATCTTCAAAACTTTCGTGAGAAATATCAACCACATGAATCAAAAGATCTGCTTCACGAACCTCATCCAACGTAGATTTAAATGATTCTACCAATTGAGTAGGCAATTTTCTGATAAATCCTACAGTATCAGTAAGAAGAAACGGAAGATTTCCGATTACAACTTTTCGTACGGTGGTATCTAGTGTTGCAAACAATTTATTTTCAGCAAAAACCTCAGATTTTGAAATAGAATTCATTAAGGTAGACTTTCCAACATTTGTGTATCCTACCAAAGCTGCACGTACCACTTTTCCGCGATTGTTACGTTGAGTGGCCATTTGCTTATCGATGATTTTCAGTTTATCCTTCAATAAAGTAATCCTGTCACGAATGATACGACGGTCAGTTTCAATTTCTGTTTCCCCAGGACCTCTCATCCCGATACCTCCCTTCTGACGTTCCAAGTGAGTCCACATTCTGGTTAATCGAGGTAAAAGATATTGATATTGAGCCAATTCCACCTGAGTTCTTGCATAAGAAGTTTGTGCTCTTTGTGCAAAAATATCGAGAATAAGATTGGTACGGTCTAAGATTTTAACCTCCATTTCTCTTTCCAGATTTTTCAGCTGTGAAGGAGAGAGCTCATCGTCAAAAATTACCGTCCCTATTTCGTTTTCCTTTACATATTCTTTTATTTCGAGTGCTTTTCCGCTTCCAATAAAGGTTTTGGAATCAGGCTGTGTTAATTTTTGGGTAAAACGCTTTTGTACGGTTGCCCCAGCTGTGAAAGCTAAAAACTCCAGCTCATCCATATATTCCACCAGTTTTTCTTCATCCTGATTTTGAGTAATAATACCCACCAGGACTGCTTTCTCATAATTATGTTCTTTCTTTTCTAACATTAAAGTTCTGTCTATGTTTATGATTTTTACAAGATAATATTTTTCAGAAAAAAAACAAAATCAATTTTTAGTTAATAACATTTTTTAATATAAATTTAAGTTCAGCTATTTATTATTTTATAAAAAAAGAATACCTTTATATTATAATTTTCTAATTTTTAAACGTTTAACTTAAAAATTAATCTCCAGAAGATCATGATGACCCATATTAGATGTATGATTATTGATGATGATGAACTGGATAGGCTGGTTCTTCAGCATTATATTAAACAGTATGAGAATATAGAAATTGTCGCTTCTTTTGATTCGGCTGAAAAGGCAGTTCCTTATCTCGAACTTCCCCTTGACCTTCTGATTACCGAAACCAATTTAAAAGGCATGAGCGGTCTGGAGTTCCGTAAACTTGCCCATAAGATTCCCGCATGTATCTTCGTAAGCTCCCATCCGGAAATGGCTGCATCTGTTTTTGAGCTCAACACGCTGGATTTTATTACTAAGCCTCTTACTGCAGAACGTTTCCATTATTCTATGCAAAGGCTCTTCGAATTTTTCAAGGTAAAAGAGAAATGTGAATGCTATGATGCCATGTTGGGGCATGATTTTATTAAAATTAAAGAGAGTGGGAGCATTTTCCAGATCAGAAAGACGGATATTCTTTACCTGGAAGCACTGAAAGATTACACCCGAATTATCACTCTTGAAAAAAAACATTGCATTCTTGATTCTTTGGGCAATCTTTTACATAAAAGTTTTTTTGATTCCTTTGTCAGAATACACAGAAGCTATGCGGTTCCCAAGCACCTCATCCGGGGAAAGAACTGTCATGAAATAGAACTGATTCACCACATTAAGCTTCCCATCGGCAGAACGTATAAAAATAATCTCTCTTTCTTTGACCCTTAAAAGACCTTTTAAGTTTCAACAATAATTCCCCAAATACCATTGGTCTATTATTTCCGTCGTTCGTCTATTTTTGAATTATTTGGTTACGATACGTAGTAATTTAGTCTTCCCAATTTTCTTATGGAAAAAACTTGAATTTATCTTATTAAAAATTGTTATCCATGAAAAAAATATTTATTTATTACCTCATCTTATTGCCCCCTCTTTTATCCCTGAAAGCACAATCTGAAGTTCTCTCAACAGAAATGGGCACCTCAGTGGGCAATGGATCCGATTCCTATAGCACAGGATAAATGGATGTTTTTTATAAAGAAGCATGAAAACAAACACAAAACCAAACAACAGCACTAAAACAGGTAAAAGAAAAAGAATCCAGGACATTACAAAATAATTCCCAACCGACAGGCAAATCATCATACAATAAATTCTAGGAACACAAAAACAATTACCGGGCTACTCAATACTATAACTTTAGAAGAAATAAAAAAACAATCCCTAAAAACTAATGACTCTCAAAAACTAATAGCCCACAAAAACTGATAACCAAACCAGATTTTTCAAACAAAAGAAGTCCGCTCATGAGCGGACTTTTATATGTAAGCATTGAAATCATTAATCCCAATCAGCTGCTACAAATTTCATCGTATTCCCTTGGCTGTCGGACAAGGTAAGAAAATGTCCTTCAACAGAATACTTTGTCATAGTCTCAAGTTTCTTTTGAAAAGAGCTTTCCAGACTCATATCCTGACAGGCTTTCATCGTACTTACTCCTTGGGAGATCTTCACAGCTCCCCCTTTTTTAAATTCGGAAGTAAAAGACATTTGATTACAACCCATGTATGCACTTCCATACATTTTACCTTTTTCCATCTTTCCGGTCAGGTTCATCTCTGCTTTATGAGCGATCAACTGGTCTTTAGAAAAACCATCGAAAGAAACCAACATCCATTGTCTTTGTAAATAAGGATTTTTATCCGGGACAACGGAACAATTGAACATAAGTCCTAAGAATAAGACAGCCAAAAGGGGAAATAATATCTTTTTCATGCTGATTATCATCCCATTTTCGTACCAATCCGGGGCAGAATCTCATAAAAATTAGTAAATTAGCGACACAAAAATTATTTTATAAAATGAAAAGACTATTTCTACTATTCACTTTCTTGCTGAGTTTTGCTCAGATGAGGGCGGATGAGGGGATGTGGCTTCTTATGCTTGTCAAAAGACTTAACGGTGTTGATATGCAAAAAGAGGGTCTACACCTTACGCCTGAAGAGATTTATTCCGTTAACAATTCCAGCTTAAAAGACGCTATCGTAAGTTTTGGTGGTTTCTGTACTGGAGAGATTGTTTCTGATAAAGGACTTTTATTCACAAACCACCACTGTGGTTATGGAGCTGTAGCTGCGGCTTCTACTCCTGAAAAAGATTATCTGAAGAATGGTTTCTGGGCCATGAAACAGAAGGATGAATTCAATGCAAAGGATCTTTACGTAAGATTTTTAGTAAGAATGGATGATGCTACTCAAAGAATCACATCCAAGCTAAACAACAACATGACCGGAGCAGAGAGAAAAGCTGTAATTGATGCTGAAACCAAAGCAATCCAAACAGAAAACTCTGAAAACGGAAAATATACTGTAGTGGTAAAAGATTTCTTCAACGGAAATGAATTCTACTATTTTGTATACCAGGATTATAAAGATGTAAGATTAGTAGGTGCACCTCCTTCATCATTAGGAAAATTCGGTGGTGATACGGATAACTGGGAGTGGCCAAGGCACACTGCGGACTTTACTGTTTTCAGAGTGTATGCTGATGCTGCAGGAAATCCTGCTGAATATTCTCCTAGCAACGTTCCTATGAAGCCTAAGCATTTCTTGCCGGTTTCTCTTAAAGGAATTAAGCCTGGTGATTTCTCAATGATTCTTGGATATCCTGGTAGAACAAACCGTTATTTGACTTCTTATGGAATTCAGCAGATGGTAGGCAAAGATTACCCGGCTTGGGTTGAAGCTTCCAAAACCGCAATGGATGTAATGAAGAAGTATATGGATAAAGACAAGGCGACTCAGCTTAACTATGCTTCTCAATACGCTTCTGTAGCCAACTATTGGAAAAACAGACAGGGAACCATTGATGCCGTGATGAAAAACGGAACGATCACTGATAAGATAGGTATTGAGGACAAGTTCAAAACATGGGCGGTTCAACCAGGAAATACTATGTATGATGGTATTTTAGATGATATCAGTATCTATTACAAACAAACTTCTGACAGAAGTGTTGAAAGAAATTATGCAGCTCAGTTCACTAGAAATGCTAAATATATTTCTCTTGCTTTACAGGTAGGTTCTGCTTTAAAAGCTTATGCTGCCCAGGATATGCAGGGGAGATTGGCTATGAAAGCTAAAACTGAAGCTGCTATTAAAGCTGCTTATGAAAACTTCAGCACTCCACTAGAAGGAGAAATGCTTGCTGCAATGACCAGCCTTTACCAGGCAAGAGTAAAAAATACTGAAGTAGCTTCTGCTACAATCCTTGGATTAGACGCTAAAACAATTTCTAACCTTGCTTATTCTTCTATTTTTGCAAACAAAACTTCTGCTACAAATTTCTTATTAAATCCTGATGCTTTAAAACTTGATGCTGATCCACTTTGGAAAGTAGCAAACGGTATCGTTGCAGATCAGAAAATGAATAATGAAAGATTTGTTAAAATAGATGATAATTTCGCTAAAAACAGCCGTCTATTCTTAGCTGGGTTAGTAAAAGCTATGCCTGAGAAGAAATTCTATCCGGATGCGAACTCTACGATGAGATTAACTTATGGTACTGTGGATAAACTTCCTATCAGAGAAGACAGAAACTATTTTGGTGTTACAGATAACTACTATACAGACATGTCTGGTCTTGTTGGAAAATACAAGAAAGGTGATGAAGAATTCGATCTTCCTCAAAGAGTAATCGATCTTTATAACCTTAAAGATTTTGGACAGTATGCTGATGCAAAAGGTTATATGCCTGTAAACTTTCTTTCTAACAATGACATTACAGGAGGTAACTCTGGTTCTCCGGTAATTGATGGAGACGGAAATCTTATCGGTATTGCATTTGACGGAAACAGCGAAGCATTAAGCGGTGATATCGTATTCGAGCCTGAATGGCAGAAAACAATCAACGTAGATGTTCGTTTCGTTCTTTGGACGATTGATAAATTTGCTGGGGCAAGAAGATTAGTTGATGAATTAAAGCTTGTGAGAGATGCAAACACTCCGGCTGATACAAAAACTAAAAACTCAGGTACTACAACAATGCCTAAGAAAACAAAGAAAAAATAATCTTATCTGATATATTTTTAAAACCGTGGAAGTAATTTTCACGGTTTTTTTATTTTTGAATATTAAAATACTGATCATGAGTTCTCAACCTATATTATTCAATGCTATCATTAAACAAAACGGAACAATTAATGCTGCTTTTGTAGAGTTTCCTTTTTCAACAGAAGAGCTATTCAATAAAAAAGGTCAGATAAAAATTAAAGCCACATTAGATGAGAAGGTTGAATATCGCGGAAGCCTAGCTAAAATGAAATCTGATTGCCATATATTAGGGCTGACTCAGGAAATCAGAAAACAGCTTGGAAAAACTTTTGGAGATGAAGTTTCCGTTTCTCTTATTGAAGATAAGGAAGAACGAATTGTTGAGATTGCCAATGATATTGCTTTTATATTTAATGAAAATCCGGATGCAAAAGTATTATTTGATAAGATGAGTTATACTCATAAAAAAGAATATATCCGCTGGATTGAGGAAGCTAAGAAACCTGAAACAAGAGAAAACAGAAAGATAAAAATGATTCAGATGATTCTTGAAGGAAAAAAAGGGATATAGACTCCTTTCTTTACCTATTACATTTTCACTTCTGCTTCTAAATATTGTTGCCCACCGCCGTTGGTAACTGTTAGAAATCCATCATAATGAGCAATCTTCACACCAAGATCGTTTATCACCTCTTTAAAATATCCTCTCTTTTGTATATTATCAGGTTGCCATAAAAACTGTGCAGATTTTCCTCTTTGGTTCTTAAAGATCAATGAATTGAGTCTGTTTGCAACGCCAGATGATTTAAGATCTATCACCACACTTTCATAGGCTACAAATTCCTTAGCCATTACCATACAATTATTCATTTTCTGTTATTTTTGATTGTATTTTTTATCCTGAAACAAAAATCTTGATCTGTAGCGACAGAACTCGACGTATTATTTTATAAAATAAAATAATTCCCAAAATCTCCGTTTCTCTTTATTTAAAAAAATATCTGATTTTTTTGTCAGGATTAGAAAAAGTCCCCGACTATCCTTTTAAATACAACTTAAAAAAATCACTATTATGAAAAGGACCTTTTTAAAAATTACGGTGGCTGTAGCAGGAATTATGACAGCATTTACTCTTTCTTCCTGCAATGATTCAGACAATAATATGATGGATTTATCTTCTCAAAGAACCATCACCTTTGAAAATGTCGTTACCCCAAAAGATTTTGTAGAAAGTGGGAGCTTTCAGGGAACCGGAGCCGTTCCTGTCATTTTACCCGGACAATCCGTATCCGTCAAGTTCAGTGCCGGGAAAGCACAGGCATTGATGTTCGCAACAATGTATGGCGCTTCAAAAGATTGGTTCTTTGCTTCTCAACAGCCAGGCATCAAATTATTTGACACCAGCGGAAAAGCCATCACCGGAGATGTTTCTTCCAGCGTATTGCTGTGGGACAACGGAACGAAGGATAATATGACCGGACAAGTGGAAAGCAAACCTATTGCCCAGGTCCCTAATGTGAATGCCTCACAGCTGATGAAACTTAATCTTAACTACAATGAAATCACGTCGGAATTCACATTAACGATCACCAACACTTCTGGTGGAACAGCCAATGAAACACCTTTTTCACCTGGAGTTTGGGCTGTTTCCAATTACAATGGCTCTCAATTGTTAAACAACGCACCGTTCTTTACTCCAAATGCTTTATCTAATCCCGAAATTACGGACATAGCCCAGATGGGAAGTATTGATAAGATGACAGCAAAGCTTAGCGCCAATACTGGGATTATAACAGGCCTTTCCCCTGCTTTGGTTGTGATTTATCGCGGAGATAAAAATCCAATCTATGAATTGGGAAAAATGGATAACGGAATGGGGTTAAAGGAGATTGCCCAATTTGGAAATGTAAGTAAACTCCAAAGCAGCTTACAATCTTTACCAGGAATTAAAGGAATCTATGTTGCTGGAAATGCTCCTGTTCCACCAGGAAATAAAATTATGACTAATTTCAAAGCAGATCCGGGGGATAAAATTGCTTACGTTACCATGTTTGGTTTTTCCAATGATTGGTTCTATGCCAATGAAGTAAGTATTGACGCAACAGTAAAGGGTGAGCTGAGCTCCAAAACAGCTTTATTTGATTCCGGTACTGGAGTAGATCAATACCCTGGAGCTGGAAACCGCCAGGCGTTATTTGGAGGAATCCCACAAAGTGAATCCATGGTTATTTCAAAGGTTGGAAACCAATATCCTATTCCTGCTGTACAAAATGTAATTAAGGTCACGGTGAATTAAATTCATATGATGAAATAAAAAATACCAGACAGAAAACTGTCTGGTATTTTTTATGTTAGGAGGTTAAATTACAAAGACAACATTCTAATCGTCACTAAGCATTCCAAAATTCCCTGTCTAAACTCCTGTACTGTATGGCTTCAGAAATATGATGGGAGAGAATTTTTTCGGATGCTTCAAGATCAGCAATGGTACGGGCAACTTTAAGGATCCTGTCATATGCTCTGGCGGAAAGGTTCAGTTTTTCCATAGCCAACTTAATAAGTTTGAAAGACGCTTCATCCAATTCGCAGAATGCTTCAATCTCCTTTGGTCCAATCTGGGCATTGCTACTGATATTAAGCTCTTTATATCGTTCATTCTGAATTTTTCTTGCTATTAGAACCCGCTCCCGAATATCTTTGCTACTTTCTCCTTTTCTCTTTTCTGAAAGTTGCTCAAATTCTACTTTCTGAACTTCAATATGAATATCAATCCTGTCTAAAAGCGGTCCGGAAAGCTTATTCATATACCGTTGCATTTCATATACAGATGAGGTATTATTGGGATCATCCGGAAAAAAGCCACTTGGACTAGGATTCATTGAAGCTACCAGCATAAAGCTTGCAGGATAATTGACGGTAAACCTAGCCCTTGAAATGGTCACTTCCCGATCTTCTAAAGGTTGTCTCATTACTTCCAACACCGTTCGTTTAAATTCTGGCATTTCATCCAGAAACAGAACTCCATTATGAGCTAATGAAATTTCTCCTGGCTGAGGATAACTTCCTCCCCCTGTATATTTGCAAAGTAAATGCAAAATACAATGGATAAATCACCCATATTCGCACTTACTTTGTATACTTTTTCGCAAAGTACATGCGACCAATTTTAAATTCTTATCTTAGATGGTACCAATCATACAAAATAAGGTGAGAAAAATTGGCTTAAAACATAGCTCACTATCTGGAAGCTTTTTCAGTGCTAAAACCAATAAAGAAGTCCAGTTTGAATCCTCTCTGGAAAGGGATTTTATATTTCTACTAGAGATGGACTGGATTATTGAATCCTATCACGAGCAGCCAGTTACTATTTATTACTCAGATTCTGAAAGAAAACAACGATCTTACACTCCTGACTTTTTATTTTACTGGCACTACCGGTTTACCTCAATGGGAGCAAAACCATTACTTGTTGAAATAAAATACAAAGAAGACCTAGAAAAGAATTCAGCTATTTATCAACCCAAATTCAAAGCAGCAGAGGAATTTTGTGAAAAGAATGGTTATGAATTTAAAGTTCTTACTGAAGAGGACATAAGAACTGAATATCTTGAAAACTGTAAATTCTTGTACAGATATAAGAAGAATACTTTTGATCATCAACATCCGGATATACAACTCATCCTAAAAACCATGTGTGATTTGCAATGTACAACACCAAGAGAGCTTATCCAGGTATGTGCAAGAGATAAATATAAACAGATGGAACTCATATATTACATGTGGTATATGGTTTCAATAAATATCATCAGGTGTATTTGGGACCACCCCTTAACAATGCATTCTGCAATTTGGCTTGATGAGCTATATGAAAATTCTTATCCAAAATGAAACAGGAAATTTTTTATCTGAATGTCGGTCAGCAAATAACTTATAATGATATTCCGTGTACTATCATTAGAAATATTGATATTAAGCGTGTAAGTATTGAGGAAATAGAAAGCGGTATAATACATACGGTTAATATTGGTGATATCTCTCACGCTGACCCTCAACAGGAATCTAATAATAGAGATATGCTTGATTTTACAGATAAAGAATGGGGAAAAGCACAGGAAAGATTTCAGATTATCCGACCAGTTCTTGAGAATCGAGGAGACTTAAAAATTGTTGAAAGAGCAGCAAAAGAAGCTAAAGTTGATAAAGCAACGATTTATAGGTGGATTAGCCGTTATGAACAAACTGGAAGCATAGGTTCAATACTTGGTAAAAAGAAAAATGGTGGCCGTGGGAAATCAAGACTATCTCCAGAGCAAGAAGAAATAATACAGAAATGTATTACCGAAATATACTTAACTTCATTTCGAAAGTCGATAAATTATTTGATTAGAGCAATTTCTTTTGAATGTAATAAGCTGGGTATACCGACGCCACATTCTACAACAATACGAAGACGAATAAACGAAATTTCCGAAGAGGAAAAGGTCAAACAACGATATGGCAAAAAGGTCTCCGATGCCGCTTTCAAGCCAATTAGAGGAAGTTTTCCGCATTCAAATCATCCTTTAAGTGTGGTACAGATCGATCACACAATTGGTGATGTGATTTTAGTAGATGAAGTATTCCGGCAACCTTTTAACAGGCCATATCTAACTGTGGCAATAGATGTTTACAGCAGAATGATTTTAGGAATTAATATTTCATTTGATCCACCTGGAGCGATGGGGACAGGTCTTTGTATCTCAAATGCAATACTTCCAAAAGAAACATATCTTCAAAAATTAGGAATTGATGGATCGTGGGGATGTTGGGGGGTAATGGAAACTATTCATGTTGATAATGCAAAAGAGTTTAGAGGAATTATGTTAAAAAAAGCTTGCGAAAATTATGGTATTAATCTTGAATTCCGCCCTGTAGCAACTCCACATTATGGAGGACATATTGAAAGATTTCTTGGTTCATTTTCAAAAGCAGTCCATGATCTTCCAGGCACAACATTTTCAAACACGAAAGAACGTTCAACTTATAAATCTGAAAAACACGCCTCGTTAACATTGGCGGAATTTGAAAAATGGATGGTTACCTATATAGTCAATGTATATCATAAAACTGTGCATTCTGGCATTGGAATGACTCCTGAAGAAAAATATATTGAAGGAATATTTGGCAATAATGAAACTAAAGGTATTGGCCTTCCCCCACGTTTCAATGATGAAAGGAGAATAAAGCTAAGCTTCATGCCGTATCTAGAACGAAAAATCCAGGCAACAGGGGTCGTAATCGATCATATTCATTATTATGATGAAGTATTAAGAAAATACATTAATACTCCTAATGACAGTAAAAATTTAAAGAAGTATTCATTTAGAAGAAATCCTAAAGACATAAGCGTCATCTATTTTTTTGATCCGGATCTGAATGAATATTTTGACATCCCTTATAGAGATACTCGGTATCCCCCTATGTCAGTATGGGAATACAGAGCTGCAGTAAAAAAATGGAAAGAGGATAATACTGGAATTATTAATGAGGCACATATATTTGAAAGTTATAAAAAACTGGAAGAAATTGAGTTAAAAGCTATTAAAGCAACAAAAAAACTTTCCAAGAATTCCAGAAGGATGATAACAAAAGAATTCAATGGTAAAGAAAACTTTTTGGAAAATATTACAAAAGTCAATAATGAACTGAAGTTATCCGAGGTTAACAAAACTCAAACTTCTGATACTAGAGAGATTAACTTTGAAAACGAATTCACACTAAAACCATTTGACAACTTAGATGATGAAGCATTTGACAACTAAAACCAAGGAGCTTGTTTTAAATGGAAGCTTAGAAGAAAAAATCTTTTACTTAAGAAAACAGAAATGGATTCCCTATCCTAATGCTGATAAAATACTAGCAAAATTGGACGACCTTAAAAACTATCCTACCGTAGATAGAATGCCTAATTTATTGATTGTTGGAGAAACAAACAATGGAAAAACTGCATTGATTAATAAGTTTTATAAGAAAAACAATCCATATATCCGAGAAGGAGAATATGATGTTGTTATCGCTCCAGTGCTTGTTGTACAGGCACCGCCAGAACCCGATGAGAAGAGCTTTTATAATAAGATTCTACAAATTCTCAATGCACCAATAATAAAAAGTGAAAGTCCGGATATAAAACAAAGAAGGATCATTTCCTTGTTTAAGAAACTAGAAGTAAAACTAATTATCATTGATGAAATACACCATGTCCTTGCAGGAAGTCCTCTTAAACAACGAATATTTTTGAATGTTCTAAAGTATTTAAGTAATGAATTAAAAATTCCAATCATATGTGTTGGGATTCGTGATGCATTTAATGTCATTCAGTCGGATGCACAACTCGCCAATAGGTTTGAAACAGTAATCTTGGAAAGATGGAAAATGAATGAGGTATACTTACAGTTCCTAGTAAATTATGAAGCTCTTCTTCCTCTTGAAAACCCTTCATATCTTGCTGAAAACTCAATGGCATCAAAAATTTTAGCAATGTCAGATGGCTTGATAGGAGAAATAAACACCATCTTAATAAAAGCAACCGAACTTGCCCTTAATAGTAGGCTAAATAAAATTGATCATAAAATTTTGGATAACATTGAATACGTTTCTCCAGAAGACAGAAAGAAAATTTTAAGGAGAGCAAATTTATAATGCCTTATATTCAATCATTAGGAAAAAACATATGGGCAAAATATATCCCACCATATCAGGATGAGCTCTTCACAAGTTGGTTTTTTAGAATTTCACAAGCTCATGAAGTAAAAAGCCATTCGTTTGGAAAATATTATTTCAAAGATCAACAATTCTGGAACCGGGATGTGGATAATATGCCCACAGATTACTTAAAAAAAGTAATATTTGATAATACCCCCCTAGAATATTCCACCATTGACCGTCTATTTTTAAACAACTATCAAAATTGGTTATTTGAAAATCATAATCCAAACGGTTTTACCTCTGGAATACTTCCATTAGGCATTACCCACAGAAAGCGTAAGCACAATGGACTTTTATATTGCCCAATATGCCTAAAACAAGCCTATTACAAAAAACAATGGAGGTTATTAATTTCGTATGTCTGTTGTGATTGCGAAGTTCTTTTACGAGATTGCTGTCCCAAATGTTATAATCCCATAACTTTTCACCGCTTAGAACAGGGTAATAAAAATATAATCAAGATTCAATCACTACTATTATATT